>NZ_JASKYT010000099.1:0-19868 GCF_041028275.1 Streptomyces sp. PU-14G | reverse complement strand
CGCTGAACCCCGCCCGCCCCCAGGACGCCGACTACACGCGGCGCATGATGTCCAAGGTCGAGGGCATGTCCCTCGTCGCACTGGAAGAGGGCGCCCCCTGGGACTGGCACACCTTCGGCGACTACCTGGACGCGCTGGAGGGCCGCACCGCGGTCAACGCGGGTTTCATGGTGGGCCACTGCGCGCTGCGGCGCCACGTCATGGGCGAGGACGCCGTCGGGGGACAGCCCGACAAGGAACAGCTCGGGGAGATGCTGCGGCTCCTCCACGAGGCCATGGACGCCGGGGCGTGGGGGCTGTCGACCACCCAGTCGGCCAGCCACTCCGACGGGGACGGACAACCGGTCGCCTCACGCCACGCGCGCCCCGAGGAACTGCTGGCCCTCTCGCGCGCCGTCGCCGATCACGAGGGCACCCAGATCGAAGCCATCGTCGCGGGCTGCCTCGACATGTTCTCCGACGACGAGATCGAACTGTTCGCCCGGATGTCGGCGGCAGCGGGACGGCCGCTGAACTGGAACGTGCTGACCATCGACGCCGCCGTCCCCGACCGGGTGCCGCGCCAGCTGGCCGCCAGCGAACGCGCACGCGAACAGGGCGGACGAGTCGTCGCGCTCACCATGCCGATCCTCACGCCCATGAACATGTCGCTGGGCACCTTCTGCGCGCTCAACCTCATCCCCGGCTGGGGTGAGATCCTGAGCCTGCCCGTGCCCGAACGCATCGCCCGGCTGCGTGACGCGGACGTCCGTGCCGAGATGCTGCGCCGCGCCGACAGCAAGGAGGCCGGGGTCTTCCGCCGCCTCACCCGCTTCGACCGGTACGTCATCGGTGACACCTACACGCCTGCCAACGAGGGGCTCAGCGGCCGTGTCGTCGCCGACATCGCCGCCGAACGCGGCCAGGACCCGTTCGCGTGCCTCGTCGACATCTGCGCCGACGACGATCTGCGCACCGTGCTGTGGCCCATGCCCACCGACAACGACCCGGCCAGCTGGGAGCTGCGCCGGCGCACCTGGGAGCACGAGGACGTCATGCTGGGCGGCTCCGACGCGGGCGCCCACCTCGACCGCATGTGCGGAGCCCCCTACACCACCCGCTTCCTCGGCGACTGCCTGCGTGGCCGCAAGCTGGCCACACTGGAGCGGGCCGTACGGATGCTCACCGACGAGCCCGCCCGCCTCCTGGGGCTGCGCGAGCGGGGCCGCGTCCACGAGGGCTGGCACGCCGACCTCGTCCTCTTCGACCCGGAGCGCGTCGACGCGGGCCCCGCCACCCTCGTCCACGACCTTCCCGGCGACAGCCCCCGGCTCGACTCCCGGGCCACCGGTGTCGTCGGCGTCTGGGTCAACGGGACGCAGACCGTACGCGACGACACGGTGACCGGCGCCGTCCCCGGCACGGTGCTGCGTTCGGGACGGGACACGGAGACGGTCAGCACGCGGTAGCCGACGTACGCGTGGACGCGCTCCCTGTGAGACGTGGACGCGCTCCCTGTGAGACACAACCACGCCCCGCGTGCGCTGCGTGCGAGACACAGGGGGTGCCGTCGCGTGGGAGGGAGGAAAGGGCGCACAGGCGTGCGCACCGGCCATGGAGTTCCCCGCCACGGGGCTGCACAGTGGCGGCATGCGGATCTCCACGACCATCCTGCTCACCGACGAGACCATCCGCCCCGCCCGGCTCGCCCGCGAGCTGGAACAGCGCGGCTTCGGCGGCCTCTACCTGCCCGAGCACACCCACATCCCCGTCAGCAGGCAGACCCCCGCCCCGATGGGCGACCCGTTACCGCGCCCCTACGGGCGCACGCTCGACCCCTTCGTCGGTCTGGCCGCCGCCGCGACCGTCACCGAACGGCTCGCCCTGGGGACGAGCATCACACTGGTCGCCCAGCACGACCCGATCGTGCTGGCCAAGCAGATCGCCACCCTCGACTGGATGTCCGGTGGCCGCTTCACCCTGGGCGTCGGCTTCGGCTGGAACGTCGAGGAAGCCGCCGACCACGGCGTCGACTGGCGCAGCCGCCGTGACGTGGTACGCGACCGCATCGCGCTGATGCGGGCCCTGTGGGCGGACGAGCCGGCCGCGCACGACGGGGAGTTCGGCTCCGTCGGCGCCTCCCTCGCCCATCCCAAACCGGTGCGCCCCGGCGGCCCCCGGATACTCGTGGGCGGAGCCGCGGGGCCCACCCTTTTCGCCCACATCGCCGAGTACGCCGACGGCTGGCTCCCCGTCGGCGGCAGCGGCCTGAAGGACACCGCCCCCGGCCTGCACCGCGCCTGGCGCGCCGCAGGACGCCAGGGAGACCCCGCGCTGGTCCCCGCCTTCGTCCTGCCCTCCCCGGGCAAGCTGCGCCACTACCGCGACGAACTGGGCGCCGAAGAGGTCGTCCTCCAACTCCCCTCCGGCACCGCACTCGAAGTCCTGCGCACCCTGGACGACTACTCCCGGTACCTGTGAACGCGCGGCTGTCCGGACTGCGCCGAAGGAGGGCCGAGACGCTGCGGGGCCACGGCCCGAACAGGTGGCCGCCGCACCGTCCGACCCGCTCGCCGCCTGCGGCGTTGTCGCTGCTCCGGGCTACGGTGGGGGGATGACCTCTCACGGACAGGTGTCGCCGACTGCCCCGACGGCGAATGCGATGCGGCGGGCGCTCAAGCGGGCCCGGGACGGGGTGGCGCTCGACCAGACGGAAGCCGCCGTCCTCCTCCAGGCGCGGGGTGCGGACCTGGCGGACCTCACGGCCTCCGCCGCCCGCGTCCGGGACGCGGGCCTGGAGGCGGCGGGGCGGCCCGGTGTCATCACGTACTCCAAGAGTGTCTTCATCCCCCTCACCCGGCTGTGCCGGGACAGGTGCCACTACTGCACGTTCGTGACCGTGCCCGGCAAGCTGCGAAGCGCGGGGCACGGGATGTACATGTCGATGGACGAGGTCCTCGGCATCGCCCGCCGCGGCGCGGAACTCGGCTGCAAGGAAGCGCTGATCACCCTCGGGGACAAGCCGGAGGACCGCTGGCCCGAGGCGCGGGAATGGCTGGACGCCGAGGGCTACGACGACACGCTCGCCTACGTGCGGGCCGTCGCCGTCCGCATCCTGGAGGAGACGGGGCTGCTGCCGCACCTCAACCCCGGCGTGCTGTCCTGGACGGACTTCCAGCGGCTCAAGCCGGTGGCCGCCTCCATGGGCATGATGCTGGAGACCACCGCCGAGCGGCTGTGGAGCGAGCCGGGCGCCCCGCACTACGGCTCCCCTGACAAGGAACCGGCCGTGCGGCTGCGGGTGCTGGAGGACGCCGGGCGCTCGAACGTGCCGTTCACCAGCGGCCTGCTCATCGGCATCGGCGAGACGTACGAGGAGCGTGCGGACTCGCTGTTCGCGCTGCGCCGCGTGCAGCGCGCCTACCACGGCATCCAGGAGCTGATCTTCCAGAATTTCCGCGCCAAGCCGGACACGGCGATGCGCCAGATGCCCGACGCCGAGCTGGACGACCTGGTGGCGACCGTCGCCGTCGCCCGGCACATCCTGGGCCCCTCCGGCTGTCTCCAGGCCCCGCCGAACCTGCTGGACGCGGAGTACGGCCGGCTCATCGCCGCCGGCGTGGACGACTGGGGCGGCGTCTCCCCCGTCACGCCCGACCACGTCAATCCCGAGCACCCCTGGCCGCAGCTCGACGAGCTGGCCGAGCGCACCGCGGCGGCCGGATTCCAGCTGCGCGAACGCCTGGCCGTCTACCCCGAGTTCGTGCGCCGCGGCGAACCGTGGATGGACCCGCGCATCCTCCCGCACGTGCGCGCGCTGGCCGACGAGGAGACGGGCCTGGCCCGCGAGGACGTATGCCCCCAGGGCCTGCCCTGGCAGGAACCCGACGAGGGCTTCACGGGCCTGACAGCCAGTGGCCGCACCGACCTGCACCGCACCATCGACACCGAGGGCCGCACCAACGACCGCCGCGACGACTTCGACGAGGTGTACGGCGACTGGGCGGAGCTGCGCGAGCGCGCAGCGCCCGGCATGGCCCCCCAGCGCGTCGACGCCGACGTGCGCGCGGCGCTCTCGCAGGCCGCCGACGACCCCACGAAGCTCACGGACGAGCAGGCCCTCGCGCTTCTGCACGCCGAAGGACCCGCGCTGGACGCGCTGTGCCGCACGGCGGACGACGTGCGGCGCGAGGCGGTCGGCGACGACGTGACGTACATCGTCACCCGCAACATCAACTTCACCAACGTCTGCTACACCGGCTGCCGCTTCTGCGCCTTCGCGCAGCGCCGCACCGACGCCGACGCCTACACGCTCTCCCTCGAACAGGTCGCCGACCGTGCGCAGCAGGCCTGGGACGTCGGCGCGGTCGAGGTGTGCATGCAGGGCGGCATCCACCCGGACCTGCCGGGCACCGCCTACTTCGACATCGCACGGGCCGTCAAGGAACGGGTTCCGGGCCTCCACGTGCACGCCTTCTCCCCGATGGAGGTCGTCAACGGCGCCACCCGCACCGGCATGTCCATCCGCGAGTGGCTGACCGCCGCCAAGGAAGCCGGGCTCGACTCGATCCCCGGCACGGCGGCGGAGATCCTGGACGACGAGGTCCGCTGGATCCTCACCAAGGGCAAGCTGCCGGCCGCCACCTGGGTGGAGGTCATCGAGACGGCGCACGAGGTGGGGCTCGGCACGACCTCCACGATGATGTACGGCCACGTCGACCAGCCCCGCCACTGGCTGGGCCACCTGCGGCTGCTGGCGCGTATCCAGCGCACGGCGCTGGAGAAAGGACGGGCCGGGTTCAGCGAGTTCGTCACCCTGCCGTTCATCCACACCAACGCGCCCGTCTACCTCGCCGGCATCGCCCGCCCGGGCCCCAGCACCCGCGACAACCGCGCGGTCACCGCGATGGCGCGCCTCCTGCTGCACCCCTGGGTCCCCAACATCCAGACGAGCTGGGTGAAGCTGGGCACCGAGGGCGCCGCCGAGATGCTGCGCTCCGGCGCCAACGACCTGGGCGGCACCCTCATGGAGGAGACGATCTCCCGGATGGCCGGCTCCTCCTACGGCTCCTACCGCTCCATCAAGGACCTGGTCGCCATCGCCGACGCCGCCGGACGCCCGGCACGCCCCCGCACCACCGGATACGGTCCCGTTCCCGAGGACCGGATGCGTGCGGCCCACGCCTCCGACGGCCACCTGCCCGAACTGCTGCCCGTGCTGGACTGACGGGCGCTGACCGCCGCCCGTCCCCGTCTAATAGAGTGCGGGGCCACAAGCCGGAGGAGGGGCAGCCAGGAGGGCGGCGGATCGTGACAGGTGCGGGCGGGGCGGACAGCGGCGCGAGTGCCATATGGGGACGTGCCGAACAGCAGGACTTCCGCAGCAGAGTTCGCGGATGCCTGCTGGGCGGCGCGGTCGGTGACGCGCTGGGCGCGGCCGTCGAGTTCGACTCCCTGGACAGGATCCGGGAAAGCCACGGCTCCCAGGGCGTCACCGACTACCTGCCGGCTTTCGGACGGCGCGGCGCCATCACCGACGACACCCAGATGACCCTGTTCACCGTGGACGGCCTCATCCGCGCCCACGTCCGCCGCGACACCGGCGCCTGGCATCCGCCCACCGACGTGCACGCCGCCTACCTGCGCTGGGCGGCCACCCAGCGCGACTGGGGCCCCGACGAGCGCCGCGAGAACGACGGCTGGCTCGCCCGCGAGGAGTGGCTCTACTCACGCCGGGCGCCCGGCAACGCGTGCCTCAGCGGCTTGGCCGACCCGCGCATGGGCACGCTGGACCAGCCCAAGAACCCCGACTCCAAGGGGTGCGGGACCGTCATGCGGTCGGCTCCCTTCGGGCTGCTGGTGGGCTGGGAGCCTGCGCTGGTCTTCCAGTTGGCCGCCGAGTGCGCGGCCCAGACCCACGGCCACCCCACCGGCTACCTGGCGGCCGGGGCGTTTGCCGCGATCGTCCACACCCTGGCCCGCGGCGACGACCTGGACACGGCGGTCCAGCGCGCCCTCGTGCAGCTGGCCGCCCGCCCCGGCCACCAGGAGACGACCGAAGCGCTCAAGCGCGCACTGGGCGCCGTCCGTCAGGGCATGCCGTCGCCCGAGAGGGTCGCCGCATTGGGGGAGGGCTGGACAGCCGAGGAAGCGCTCTCCATCGGCGTCTACTGCGCCCTGGTCGCACAGGACGTCCGCCACGGTCTGCTGCTGGCCGTCAACCACGGCGGCGACAGCGACTCGACCGGCTCCGTGTGCGGCAACCTGCTGGGCGCCATGCACGGGGAGACGGCCCTGCCCGCGGGGTGGGTCGCCGAGGTGGAAGGCCGCGCGACCATCCTGGAGCTGGCCGACGACTTCGCCATGGAGATGACCCAGGGGCCCGCCCTGCACGGCCCCGGCACGGCGACACCGGCCTGGCTGGCCCGCTACCCGCGCGCCTAGAGAGGACGACGACTTCCATCGGTGCGCCTGGCCGGCCCGCTCCCCGCGCGCCGGGGGAGGACGACGGCTCTCGTCGGCGCTGCGCTCCCCGGCGCGGTCGCGGTTCCCGCGCTCGGCCCGTTGTCGCGGTTCCGGCGCTCGCCCGTTGTCGCTGTTCCCGCGCTCGGCTTGTCGTCGCGGGCGTCAGCGCATGAGCTCTCCCGCGTTCACCAGCAGACACTGCCCCGTGATGCCCCGGGCCCGGGGCGAGGCGAAGAACGTCGCGGTCTCCGCCACGTCCGCGTCCTCCGCCATCCGCGGCAGCGCCATCCGTGCGTCCAGCCGCTCCCGCACCACCTCGGGCTCCACCCCCTCGGACGCGGCCTGCCACGCCACGTACCCCTCCACCATGGGGCCCCACATCCAGCCCGGCTGCACGGTGTTCACGCGTACGCCGTGCGGCCCCAGCTCGCGGGCGAGGGAGTACATGGCGGACACGAGAGCGCCCTTGGACGCCGCGTAAGCCGTCTGCTGCACCTGGGCGGGCGCCGCGACGGAGGACTGGGTTCCGATCATCACGACGGAACCGGAACCGTTCCCCCGTGCACCGGCCTCCTTCAGCGCGGGCAGACACGCACGCGTCATCCGCAGGGTGCCGAGGAGGTTGACGTCCAGGACCGTCTGCCACTCGGCCAGATCCGCACCCTCGATGCCGCCCATGACCGTGTCGAGCGCCGCCACGTGCACGACGGCGTCGATGCCGCCGAAGCGGTCCACCGCCTCGGCGGCCAGCGCCTCGCACTGCCGCTCGTCGCGGATGTCGACCGTCCGGTAAGCGCTGCGGGCGCCGGAGGGATCGACCGTTTCGGCGCAGGCGGCCAGGTGGGCCTCCGTACGGGCGCCGAGCACGACCGAGGCGCCCTCCCGTACGCACGCGGCGGCCACCTCGTGGCCGAGTCCGGTGCCCACTCCCGAGATCACCACTGTCCGGTCCGCGAGCAGCACACCGATCCCCTCCCGCGCGGGTATCGCCTTCTGACACCCAGTCAGTTACACCGTAGGGGACGAGTCGAGGGGGAGGAAGAGTCACGATGAACACGCCGACCGACCCGCCCGCACGCCGAACGGACGGCCCGGGCAGCGACACCTACGCCCGGCTGGCCGCCGTCGGGCCCTACGGGGTGCGCCCCGGGCACGCCCTCATCACCATGGTCGAGCCGCACCCGGGCCACGAATACGCCTACAACCGCTGGTACGAGGACGACCACTACATCGCCGGTGCCATGGCCATGCCCTGGATCTACGCGGGGCGCCGCTGGGTGGCCACCCGTGAACTCCAACTGCTGCGCTACCCGGCCCGCTCGGCGGTCGCCCAGCCGGTGACAGCGGGCTGCTATCTGTCGACGTACTGGATCACCGAGGGGCGCTACGAGCACCACATGAAGTGGACGGTCGCCATCAACAAGCGCCTCAACCGGGACGCGCGCGTCCATGAGGAACGTACCCACGTCTTCACCAGCTTCCAGGACCACGAGGCCACCGTCTACCGGGACGGGGCCGCCGGACCGCGCGACCACCACGCGCTCGACCACCCGTACCGTGGTCTGGTCCTCCAGGTGGTCGACGCGCCGGGTCCCGGCGAGCGCGCCGAGCTGCTGGAGCGGCTGCGCACCAGCCACCTCCCGGCCCGTCTCAAGGGCTCTCCGGCCGCGATGGTCACCGTCTTCAGCCCCACCCCGCTGCCCTCCGACCGGATGGCGTACGTCCGGCAGGTCGAGGGGGTCGGCACCCGGCTGACCTTGCTGTGGTTCCTCCAGGAGGACCCGCGCGAACGCTGGGAGGCATGTTTCACGGGCCTGGAGGAAGCGGTGGCGGAGGCGGGACCGGGGCGGACGGAACTGGTGGCGCCCTTCATCCCGACGATCCCGGGGACGGACGTCTACGTGGACCAGTTGCGCTGAACGGTGCTGCCCAGCGGAGGACAGCGGGGTGTCGGCGCGAAGCCCCCTCGGCCGGGACGGCGGGCCAGTCGAGAGGGCTGTGCTCTGCGCTTCGACGCCACTTCAAGCGCGTCGGGGCGCCTCGCCGGAGGCGGGGTGGCGCCCGGTTCCCGGCCTCAGTCCAGGCCGGCGCCGAGCTCCCCGCCGCTCACCCGGGAGACGAACGCGTCCCACGCCTCGGAGCGGAAGCTGAGCGCGGGGCCCTGCGGCTCCTTCGAGTCACGCACGGCGATCGAGCGCACCACCGGGGACTTCACCTCGACGCACGCGCCGTTCCCCGTCGAGTAGCTGGACTTGGTCCATGTGTGGGTCTTTCCCTGCTGAATGGGCATGTCTGCTCCGGTTGTTCCGAGTTTTTCCTGACGTGCGAACGACATTACGCGTCGGTTCGTGCGCACGACGGGGTCGTTCACTCAACCGGATGGCATATTCCAGACTGGCCTTCACATCGCGACGGGCCGCGGTGTAACCTCCCCCGCTTTTCCGGCAATCCCCGCTGGCACATGCCGCAGACCGAGGGGCGCGCGTCAGCCGCGGGCGTACTCCTTGGCGACCTTCTCGATGAACTCCCGCGTCTGGTCGGGATTCAGCGCCTGCGCGCGCAGATGCTCGTACATGACGCTGTAGTTCTGGACGTCGTTCGCCTTCTCCAGATAGAGGTCGCTGGTGACGCCCTCCAGGTAGATGACCGTCGAGTCCGAGGCGTCAGGGAACTCCAGAATGGCGTACTGGCCGTTCACGCCCGGGTGCGCGCCCATCGAGAACGGCATGACCTGGAGCGTCACATGAGGCCGCTGGGACATCTCGTTGAGGTATTCGAGCTGCTCGGCCATCGTGTGCTTGCCGCCCACCTCGCGGCGGAGCACCGACTCGTCCAGCACGGCCCACAGCCGCAGCGGGTTGCGCTCGTCCCTGATCCGGTCCTGACGGCGCAGCCGCACCTGCACGCGGCGCTCGATGTCCGCCGCCGTGGCCTCCGGCAGCGCGCCGGCGACGACGGCCTCCGCGTACGGATGGGTCTGCAGGAGCCCCGGAACCACCTGGGGCTCGTAGACGCGCAGTGAGGCGGCGTCCGTCTCCAGGCCGATGTAGACGCTGTACGGGATGTCACCGAAGGCGTGCCACCAGCCCTGCTGGCGCGACTCCTTCGCCATCTGCATCAACGAGTCGACTATCCGGCGGTCCTCGACCTCGTAGACCTCGCACAGGTCGCGCACGTCCCGCTGGCTGATGCTCCGTCTCCCGTTCTCCAGCCTGCTGATCTTCGACTGGGAGACCAGCAGCCGGTCTGCGACCTCCTCGGCCGTCATACCGCGCTGCTCGCGCAGCCGGCGCAGCTCCTGGCCCAGTCGGCGACGCCGGACTGTGGGGTTGACGTTCGACGCCACGGGACCGCACCTCCGTGTAAGTACGACTACTCCCAGTAGGTTGCCATCAACATGTGCGTCTCCGCTGGGAAATGGCGACAGAGAGTGCGGACCTGAGTACGGAAACGTGGAACAGGCGCGTGCGCGCAGGAGGAATCCGGCCGTCCTTCACCAGCCGGGCCCCTCGCCGGCGCACGCACCGAACCGGTCCCTGTGTGGCGTTGTACAACTGCGTGCCTCGTGCTGCACGGCGACCGTCACGGCCTGTCCTCACACGGCCTGCCGTCCTCACACGGCCTGTCTGTCACAGGATCTGCCCGTCACAGGACCTGTCCGTCACGACAGGGCGACGGCCCTTGCGGCGGCGCAGCGGTCGGGGGCCGCTGCGCGGTGGTGTGCGAGGTCACCTGGTGCGTGACTCCGACACCGCCGCCGCTCAGGGCGGATCCGTGGCCGAGCGGACTCGACCGGCGTATCCGCGTTCCGTCCGGACAGCACGCGTACCGAGAAGGGTCCCCGAGCGAACGCGACCTCTGTCCGCTCAGACCCCCGGCGAACGGCACCGCTCGTCGAGCGGGACGGGACCGCCGCCCACGGTGGCGCGCGCTGCCTCCCGGAGGCGCGTCCGTACGGGCAGACCAGGTCCGTGCCGGGCGAACAGTGCCTGCCCGCGCCGGCCGAACCGTGTCCGTACGGGCGCGCCGTGCCGTGACCGGCGTGCCGTGGTTCAGCGGGCTCCCGCGCGGACCATTCCGCCCGCCAGATGCCGCGCCTGTTCCGGTACGTGCCGCGCCGAGGGGGCCGCGGACGCCGTGGCACGCGCCGGAGAGCGTCCCGCCGGGGCGCCGCCCGCCGGTGCTCGCCGCGGCTGTGCGCCGACGCCGTTCTGCACGTCCATCACCGCGTGCGCGACGAGACCGCCCATCGGGTCGTGCCTGATCAGATCCCGCAGCCGGGAGCGGCACGACCGCCCCTCGTTTCCGGGGTAGAGATGCTTGCCGAGACCGACCGCGTGGGCCAGCGCGGCGAGCGCCGCCGTCCGTGGGTCCGGTGGGACCCCGGTACGGATCGCGGCGTCCAGGCGGGCCCTGATCTCCCGGCTGATCGCCGTGTCCGTCGCCTGGTACCGCGTCGTCGGCAGCACTCCGCACATCTGGCCGGAAACGGCATGCACCATGCCGCACCGTTCGAGATGTGTGAGATAGGTTTGGCGCAACCCCAACCGGGGCCCGCCGATCCAGTGGACGGCGCGCACCGGGCTGCCGCGCCTGCGCAGCAGTTCCAGTGCGGAGTCCAGTGTCGGATCTCCGGTCGGCCGTGGCAGCACCACGGCGATACGATCCCCATCCGGGGCTATCCGTCCTGCCAGAGCCAGCTCCACTAGCTGGGCCCCGGCCAGGCCGAGGTCAAGCGACTGCGGCTGCGCCGTGGTACCCGTGGCCGGGTCCAGAGCGAGCAGCAGAAGCTCCTCAGGAATTGTTCTGCGGCTCCTGCCCATCCATGCCTCCCCGCGTGGATGAATGACAGGGTGACCCCTCTCACAATGGTCTGTCGAGAGTGCCTGGACGTTATGGGCGGGAACCAGTAGGTATGTCGTTCTCGTCTGCCGCTTGGGGTGGCTGTTGGAGCCGCCCCTTGGAGGAGCGCCGCCACGCCGGTGGCGGCTTCTGTGCACGGGACACTGTTAACTGGTATGGCGAGCGGCGAGCAGCAGCATCAGGAGGCATCGGTGGCGGGCGAATCCCCCGACAGGTCGGAGCGGGAGAGGTCGTCGGGGGAGACGACGGGGAGCGGGGGCACGGTTGCGCGCCCCAGCGAGACGGCCGAAAACGAACGGTTGAGCAGCTCCACGGCTGCGAAGGGCGCGGGAGTCGCGGCCGGGGACGGCGCCGCGGACGGGCAGTCGGGCGGGGCGTCATCCAAGATCCCGGCTCCGACCACGCCGGACGAGGAGTCCCCGACGACGGACGGGGCCGCCGACACAGCCGAGGGCGCGGACCCCGACGGCCCTGGCGGCCAGGACCGCCGTGACGGCCAGGGCGATCAGGGGGGCGCCGGCGACGAGGGCGACGAACGCCTGAAGTCCGCCGTGGCGGCCTGGGTCGCGGGCGATTCCGGCCACCCCGAGGGCCCCGACGGCTCTGAGGGCACGGAGGGCTCCGAGGGCACGGAGGGCTCCGAGGGGGGCCGCTCGTCGGAGGCGGCCGGAGGCGAGCAGGCGAGCGGGCAGGCGAGCGAGGGCGGAACGGGCGACCGTGCCTCCGCCTCGGGCCTCCCTGTCCGCCCCAAGGCGGCGGAGGCGGACAAGGCACCCGCGAAAGAGAGCGCGGTGGCGGGGGAAGACGCCCCCGAGTCGTCCGCCGGTGGTGGCCGGCCGGACGCGCCGACCGCGATGTTCGGTGTCCTGCACCGTGACGACACGAACGCCGCCAAGGACAGTGACACGGCAGCGGCTGACCGCGCCGAGCGGCTGACCTCGGCGTTCTTCGGCGCTTCCAAGCGAGCGAAGGACGAAGGGGACGCCGAGGAGGCCGACAACGGCGCCGAGGGCACGAAGGCCGACGGTGGCTCGAAGGCAGGCGGCAGTGCTGAGGCGGGCGGTGCGGCGAAACCCGCCGTCGACCAGCCGACGGCGATCTTCCGTGCACCCAATGTCGAGCGGTCCGAAGAGTCCGGACTGTCCCAAAAGGCGGAAAAGGCAGAAAAGGACGCTCAGTCGGGAAACTCCGGAAGAAAGGGTTCGGCCACCTCGGAGACCAAGGGCGGTGTAGCCGACCCGCGGGCGTCCGACCCGCGCAAGCCGACGACGGCGGACGCGGTCACGGGGACGCAGGGTGCCGGAAAACAGCCCACAGGGACACCGGACACGGACAAACCGTCCTCCAGCGCAACAGAATCGAACAAGACGAACTCGGGCAAGTCGAACTCGGGCAAGACAGACTCGGGCAAGTCGGCCCCTGATGCTCCGGGCCGGTCGACCGAGGACGGCCGCGACGGTGGCGAGTCGGACGCGGAGCGGACCAGCCAGTTCATTCCGCTCAGGTCGACCGACGGGCCGCGCACGCCTGCCAAGCCGCTGCCGCCCTCTGCGGCGCCCACAGCGCCGCGTAAGCCCGCCTCGCCCCCTGCCGGGGCTCCGACTGCCAATCCGTGGTCGTCGGCGCCGCAGCGCCCCGCGGAGGCCCCGGGGACACCGCAGGCTCCCGGCGGAGCCGGAGCGCCGGGTGCCGCGGAGAGCGAGCCGGAGCGTACGCGGCAACAGCCGATGCCGGGCACTCCGGAGGCGGAGGCGGCCGGGCAGCGGAACCCGCAGCCGTTGGACCTGCTCGCCCAGCTGACGAACACGCCGCCGCCGCCGGAGACGCCGCTGCGTACGGCTGCCCGCCGGGTGAAGATCTGGACGCCGCTGGTGCTGCTGCTCGCGGTCGTCTTCGTCGTCGTTCAGTCCGTACGTTCGGTGCCGGCCCCCGAGCTGTCCCTGACGGCGTCGAAGACGTACACCTTCGAGGGCTCCAAGCCGTCGATGCCGTGGCCCTCGGAGGGGCAGGCTGTGATCGACGTGCAGGGGCTGGGCTCGTTCGGCTCGTACGGCGAACAGAAGCCCGTGCCGATCGCCAGCGTCGCGAAGGTGATGACCGCCTACGTGATCCTTCGTGACCACCCGGTCAAGAAGGGCAGCAAGGGCGAGATGATCCCGGTCGACAAGAAGGCCGAGAAGGAGGCGGGTCTCAGCGCTCAGAACGAGTCGACGGTCGAGGTCGACGCGGGGAAGAAGATGTCGCAGCGCGAGGCGCTGAACGCGATAATGATCGCCTCCGCGAACAACGTGGCTCGGCTGCTCGCACGCTGGGACGCGGGGTCCGAGAAGGCGTTCGTGAAGAAGATGAACGCCGCGGCCAAGGATCTCGGCATGACCAACTCGCACTACACCGACCCCAGCGGTCTCACGGCGACCACCGTCAGCACCGCCGCCGACCAGGTGAAGCTGGCCAAGAAGGTCATGCAGTTCCCGATCTTCCGCGAGGTCGTCCGGCAGCCGCTCTACGTGGACGGCAACGGCAAGACGCAGCGCAACTGGAACAGGCTGGTCCCGATGGACGGTGTCCGCGGCATCAAGACCGGCACGACCACCAAGGCGGGCGGCAACCTGGTGTTCGCGGCGGTGAAGGAGATCGGCGGCACCAAGCAGCTGATCATCGGGGCGATGCTGGGCCAGTACAAGCCCTCCATCCTGGACACCGTTCTCGCCTCCAGCAAGAAGCTGATCGACGCGGCGCAGGACTCGCTCACCTCGCGGACGGTGGTCAAGAAGGGCGAGGTCGTCGGCTACGTGGACGACCAGCTCGGCGGCAAGACGCCGGTCGTGGCCACCAAGGACGTGGAGGCCGTCGGCTGGCCGGGTCTGAAGGTCGAGCTGGGGCTGACCGACGGCGGCAAGACCATTCCGCACGAGGCCGAGGCCGGGACCAAGGTCGGTACGCTGACCGCGGGCGACGGTCCCGGACAGGTGAAGGTCCCGGTCGCCCTGAAGGACGATCTGTCCGAACCCGGGTTCGGGGACAAGCTGACGCGCGTCGGCTGACGTCCCACTGAACCTTTCGGCGCTCCGCGGCGTCCCCCGTTCCAGCCGGCGCGCCCGGCGCACCAACGTGTCCGCGCTCCCCGTGGCGAAAAGCTCGGGGAGCGCGCGGGGCGACGGGGAGCGCACGGACGCCGTCCGGTAACGTCATGCGGATCTGAGCCGCACATCCGTACGGGGAGGATGGGGGAGAGAGCGCAGTGGCCACTGTGCACCCACCGCGGCCGCCGGAGTCGGAGCCTGACACCGGCGCCGACGAGATAGCCGGGAATCCGGGCGTGGACGACGCCACGGATGCCGTTCGCACACCCGTTCCTGGTCAACGCCCGCGTTGGGAACCGTCCGGGCACGCCGGGGAGCCATCCGAGCACGCCGGGGAGTCGCCCGACCAGGAGGCTTCCTCCGGTGACGGACGCTCGGACGGCGGCGAAACCCCGCCGGACGACGAGCCCCTACCTCCGCACAAGGACGTCCCGACGGAGGGTGTTCCGAGGGACGACGCCCCGACGGAAGGCGCCCCGACGGACGACGTCCCGACGGACGACGTCCCGACGGACGACGTCCCGACGGACGACGTCCCGACGGACGACGTCCCCACGGACGACGTCCCGACGGAGGGCGATCCCCCGGAGGACAGCTCCGGTGGCGGTACGGCCGGAGCCGGCCGTCGACACGCCCGGCGCCTGTGGGCCCAGCGCATGCGGGGCGGGCCGGCGCAGAGTGACGGGGAGAAGCCGCCTGCCAGGCCGGCGTTCGTCGTCGGGGCCGCGCTGGCCACCGGGGCGCTGCTGCATCTGGTGTGGCTGTGGTTCCTCGCCAGCGGTGGCGGGGACCTGGCGGCCCAGGACGCCTGGGCGGAGTTCGCGGGCGAACACCCGGGCTCTGCGTACAACCTCGCCTGGTACGGGGGGCTGCACCCGGTCTCCTACAGCGTCATCTCGCCCTACCTGATGGCCGTCCTCGGTGTGCGTTCGACGCTCATCCTCTCCGGGGTGCTCTCGGCCGGGCTGCTGTCCCTGCTGCTGGCCCGTACGGTGCCCAAGCCGCTGGTGCCCTCCTTGTGGGGCGCGTTCGCGTTCGCGTGCAACGCGGCGTCCGGCCGGGTCACCTTCGCGCTGGGGGTCCTGTTCGGGCTCGGTGCGGTGGCCGTCGTCTGGACGTGGCCCGCGCGCTGGCGCGGCGGGCGCGCGAGCCGCCCCGCCCGGTATCTACGCGCCGCGCTCGCCATCCTGCTGGCCGCGCTCGCCACCGCGGCCAGTCCCGTGGCGGGCCTCTTCCTCGAGGTGGTCGCGGCCTCTCTGCTGCTGGCCCGCAGGCCGGCCGCGATGTTCGCGGTCGCCGTTCCGCCGCCCGTGGTGGTGGCGTTCTCCGCGCTGCTCTTCCCGTTCACGGGCGTGCAGCCGATGCCGTTCGTGTCGCTGATCTTCCCGGTTCTGGGTGCTGTCGCGGTGACGCTGCTGATGCCCAGGACGTGGACGGCCGTACGCGTCGGCGGCGCCATCTACACCCTCGGCATCGTCCTGACCTGGGCGATCCCTTCGCAGGTGGGGTCCAACGTCGAACGGCTCGGGCTGTTGTTCGGCGCGGTGGCGCTGCTGGCCGCCGTTCCGCTCGTGGTGGGGCACGGCTGGCAGCCGTGGAAGTCGCGCAAGGGCCTGGCGATGGCTCTGGCCCTGCTGGTGACCATGGGCTGGCAGATCGCCAAGCCCACCTGGGACGTCCTGCACACGACGCCGGACACCAACTGGTCGCGGGAGTTGGAACCGCTGGTCGCCCAGTTGCAGAAGGTCGACGCGGACCGTGCCCGCGTGGAGGTCGTCCCCGTCAACAGCCACCGCGAGGCTTCGGCCCTGGCGCCGTACGTCAATCTCGCGCGCGGCTGGAACCGCCAGGCCGACCTGGAGCGCAACCCCCTCTTCTACGAGGAAGACCTCAGCCCGGAGCGCTACTACGCGTGGCTGCGCCGCTGGGCCGTGCACTACGTCGTGCTGCCCGCCGACCCGCCCGACATCGCGGGCGGTGTCGCCGAAGCCAAGCTGGTGGGGGAGGGGCAGCCGTATCTGAAGGAGATCTGGTCGGACGACAGCTGGCGTCTCTTCCGCGTCAAGGACGCCGTGCCGCTGGTGGACTCGTCGGCCTCCGTCGAGCGCGCCGACGCGGAGAGCGTGACGGTGCGGGTCAAGGAGAGCGGGCGCGTGCTGGTGCGGGTGCCGTACTCACCGTGGCTCGGCCTCGTCGACGCGGACGGCGACCGGGTGGCGCCGCCCGCGCGCGAGGAAGAGAACGTCAACGGTTGTCTGCGGGAGGCCGAACCGACGTTCGGCGGCCCGCCACCGGAGGGCAAGGACGAGCCGGTCCTGGACACCTGGACGGTGCTGGACGCTCCCCGGCCCGGCGTCTACCACATCGCGGCCCCCTACAAGCTGCCGCGCGGCACACCGTGCCCGGACGACGAGCGGGAAACCGAGGGCGGGAAGAACTGACGGCCCCGGGCCCCACCGGGCGGTCACCCTTCGAGGGCCGCCGGGTCCATCCACATGACCTCCCAGATGTGCCCGTCCGGGTCGGTGAAGGAACGTCCGTACATCGGTCCCTCCGCCTGCGGCTGCCCGTGCGTGCTTCCGCCGGCTGCCACAGCGCTGTCCACCAGTTCGTCCACCTCCTCGCGGCTGTCGGCCGACAGGCAGACCAGCACTTCGCTCGCCCGTGCCGCGTCGGGGATCTCCCGCTTGGAGAAGGACTGGAAGAACGGTTCGACGAGGAGCATCACGAAGATGTCGTCGCTCACGACCATGCAGGTGGCGTTCTCGTCAGTGAACTGGGGGTTGAACGAGAAGCCGCACTTGGTGAAGAAGTCGACACTGCGGTTCAGGTCCTTCACCGGGAGGTTGACGAAGATCTTCCGGGACATGGCTGCCTCTTCTCGGGGGCTCCGCACGGCTGCGCGCGGCGGAGCGGTAGATGTTCGCGGAGCGTCCCGTAGAAAGGTCCCCCCCGGGGACATGCGCCTTGGGAGGGTGCCTTGGGACGGGTGTCCTTGGGACGGGCGCTCTGGGACGTGCTCCGCTGGCCAGTGTGGTTGTACATAGAGGCAGACCAGGCCCGCGGGGGAAACTCATCGCGGGGGCGCGGACGTTTTCCGCCCCTTCCTCCGGTCATCGGCTCCCGCCTGCGTCAGCGTCGCCAGTTCCGCGGGCTTGCCGCTGACCGCGGCCGCGATGAGCCGGTCGACCCCCGGCAGCCCGGACAGTCGCATGGCACCCCGGCGCACCCGCAGCCACGCCGCGCTCTCAGGCAGGAACCAGCGGGCCCCCTGACGGGCCACCCGCTGCTTCTCCTCGGCCACCGGACGCCACAGCCGCTCGTACCGCTCCAGGCCCGCCCGGACATCTCCGCGGGCCTCGGACAGCTGCGCGGCGAGCACGTGGGCGCCGGCCACGCCGAGCGAGGCGCCCTGGCCCGCCAGCAGGGAGACGGCGTAACAGGCGTCACCGACCAGTACCGTCCTTCCGGTGCTCCAGCGGGGCAGCACGGTCTGCGCCACGTGGTCGTAGTAGATCTCCTCGGAGGGCGGGCAGGCAGCCAGTGCCCGGGGCGCCACCCACCCGAGCGATCCGTACGTCTCCCGCAAAGCGCTCCTGGTGTCCCGGGGCAGCGGGGCGGAGGGGTCGGCGACCCGGTGCACGGCGAAGGTCGCGACTTTCCCGCCACGCAGGGCGTAGAAACCCATCTGGCGTCCCACGGTGTCTGTCAGACAGAACCGTCCCGCCACCTGCTCGCGCACCTGCGGATCGTCGAAGACGAAAGCTGCTGTGTGGAAACCGAGGTGGCGAAGGCTGCGCTCGTCGCTGCCTTCCCGGCCGAAGGCGAGGGAGCGGACAGTGGAATGGATCCCGTCCGCGCCCACCAGCAGATCGGCCTCGCGCGCGGTGCCGTCGTCGAGGGCCACACGCACACCGTCCGGACCGTCGTCCACGCCGGTCACGCTCGTGCCGTACCGCAGCGTCACCTCGGACGGCAGGCTTTCGCGCAGGGCCAACTCGAGGTCGGGACGCATGATGCTGAGCAGCGCGCCGCCCGCGACCTCGGAGAACTGCGCGTAGTCGAGCCCCGCCCTGCGACGTCCCCGCTCGTCCACGAAGGCGGCCTCGCGGATCGTGTAGCCCAGCTCGCGCAGGCGCGGTAGCAGCCCCATCGCCTCGGCGGCCTCGTACCCGGGACCGAAGAAATCAATCATGTAGCCCTGGGCACGCGGCCCGGGGGCGCGCTCGACCACCTCGCTGCGCCAGCCGTGCGCGGCGAGCCGGTGGGCGAGCGCCAGTCCGGCGATGCCCGCTCCGCAGATGACGGCCTTCATGGGTTTTCCCTCCTCGGGGTCGTGGGAGCGTCGGTGTCCGGGTCGGTCAGGAGACGGCGCAGCACGGCGGAGACCGATCCCGACGCCGTCTCGGGGACCGCCGCGCGGTGCAGCATGAGCCCGTCGAGGGCCGCCAGCAGCACCGCGGCGGTCTCCTGCGGGCGGGACACGCCGTGGTCCCTCAGCCGTCCGGCCAGCTCCTCGCGGGCAGTCGAGATGATCGCGGCCAGGCCGCGCATCAGTTCCTCGTCGCGGGTGGCCGCCAGGTACGTCTCGGTGAACAGCAGCGAGGTCGGATCGGTGCCCGGGTACGCGTCGAGCGCCCCCAGGAGGCCTTCCAAGGCCTCCTGGGGCGTGGCGGCGGTCGCCAGCAGCGCCGTCATCTCCTGGGTCAGCGCCTCGATCGTGCCGAGGGCGGCCTGTGTCAGCAGCGCTCCGAGAGACGCGAAGTGGTAGTGGACGAGCCCGGGGCCGACCTCGGCGCGTTCGGCGACCGTACGGGTGCTGACGCCCGACCAGCCCCGTTCCGCGATCAGCTCCGCACCGGCGCGCAGCAGCCGCTGCCGTACCTCACGGCCACGGTCGGCGGCGGTGACGGGTGGTGGTGGCACGGGATCTCCCTCACTGATGGGGGCGCTGAGATGCGCCGGGTGTGCGTACGGATGGGTTCTCGGTGTTCGTCCGGATCGAGTGAGTCCGTGTCGGGCGGTCGGTCTGCCCGGTCTGCCTGGTCAGTCCCGGGCGGACGGTTGCGGCGAGGCATGCGGGTCGTTCGCCTTGGGCGAGTGTCCAATGCGTATGCCCAAGAGGGTAGCGCGCGACGTGCCGTCGTGCAGGTTTTCCAGGTCGAAGCGGTGCGGAGCCGATCAGACGCCGTGGCCTTGCCGGCCCGGCTCCGCGCTCTGGGCACCGGCTCCACGCTCCGGCCCGCTCCGGCCGCGCGCTGCTCACTCTCCGGCCGCGCTCCGGCCGCTCTCCGGTCCGTGCTCTGGTCGCGCTCCGGTCCGTGCTCGGGCCGTACCGGATCGGGCGCAGGAGCCCTTGGGCCGGGTGAGACCGGCAGCCGCACCCGGCCGGTGCCGGTAACCGTTCCGGGCCGGGCGGAGGCCGGCAGACGCCCCTGCCCCGGACCGGGCAGTACCGGATCTGGCCCAGGAGCCCTT
>NZ_JASKYT010000098.1:0-20411 GCF_041028275.1 Streptomyces sp. PU-14G | reverse complement strand
CGGCKGCYCYSRCGGGGCCSCCGGCGGCTCCCCCGACGACGACGCCGACGCGGTGCGGCGCCCCGCCGGCGGCCGTGAGAGCAGCCGGGCCAACCGCGGATGGTGGGACCGCAACGCGGACGAGTACCAGAACGACCACGGCGACTTCCTCGGGGACGCCCGCTTCGTCTGGGGCCCCGAAGGGCTCGACGAGGCGGAAGCCCGCCTGCTCGGGCCCGCCGAGCGGCTGCGGGGCCTCAGGGTGCTGGAGGTCGGCGCGGGTGCCGCCCAGTGTTCGCGGTGGCTGGCGGGCCAGGGCGCCAGGCCCGTCGCCCTCGACCTGTCCCACCGGCAGCTCCAGCACGCCCTGCGGATCGGCGAAGGACAGGACGGCGAAGGACAGGGCGGCGACGGCGCGCTCCCGCTGGTCGAGGCGGACGCCCGGGCCCTGCCCTTCGCGGCCGGCTCCTTCGACCTGGCCTGCTCCGCGTTCGGAGCGATCCCGTTCGTGGCCGACCCCGAACGGGTCTTCGCCGAGGTGGCGCGGGTACTGCGGCCCGGTGGGCGGTGGGTCTTCTCGCTGACCCACCCCCTGCGGTGGGCCCTGCCCGACGAGCCGGGACCCGAGGGGCTGACCATCCTGCACTCCTACTTCGACCGGACGCCGTACGTGGAGCAGGACGCGGGCGGGCGCGCCGTGTACGCCGAGCACCACCGGACGATGGGCGACCGGGTACGGGACCTGGTCGGCGCGGGGTTCCGGCTCGACGACCTGGTCGAGCCCGAGTGGCCCGAGTGGAACCAGCAGGTGTGGGGCGGATGGTCTCCCCTGCGGGGGCGGCTGGTACCGGGGACGGCGATCTTCGTGTGCACGCGCGTATAGATGCGGGCACAAGCCCATGTGGGTGCGCGTATAGATGCGTGCACCGCCCGTGTGGGTGCGCGTACAGATCCGTGCACACACGCCCGTACGGGTGCGTGCGTACGCGCGTACGGATGCGTGTGCACACGTACGTATGGATGCGCTCGCGCGTGCGGGAGGCGGAGCCCCGCTCGGTCGGTGAGGGGGCGGGGGCGGGGACAATCGCCCGGTGCGCCACGACGACCAGCTCTCCCAGCTCCCCATCGCCGAAGCCCTCCCGCGGTTGCGGAGGGCCCTGGACGAGTACGGCTCAGCAGTCGTGCACGCCCCGCCGGGCACCGGCAAGACGACGCTGCTGCCGCTCGCGCTGGCGGGACTCCTCGGTCAGGGCGAGCCCGCCCGAAGGGTGCTGGTCGCGGAACCGCGGCGGATGGCCGCGCGGTCGGCTGCGCGCCGGATGGCGTGGCTGCTGGGCGAGCGTCCCGGCGAGAGCGTGGGCTTCACGGTGCGGGGCGAGCGCCGGGTGGGGCCGCGTACCCGGGTGGAGGTCGTCACGACAGGGGTGCTGCTCCAGCGTCTGCAGCGGGACCAGGAGCTGCCCGGTGTGGACGTCGTCGTGATGGACGAGTGCCACGAGCGGCACCTGGACGCGGACACGGCCCTGGCGTTCCTGCTGGACGTGCGCTCGACGCTCCGCCCTGAGCTGCGGGTGATCGCCGCGTCGGCGACGCAGGACAGCGCGGCGTGGGCGCGGCTGCTGTCCGCTCCGGTCGTACCCGGACGGGGGACGAGCCACCCGGTGGAGGTGCGGTACGCGCCGCCGCCCGCTCAGGTGCGGCCCGCGCACGGCACGTGGGTGGACCCGGCGCTGCTGCGCCACGTGGCGGCGACGGTCCGCCGCGCGCTGGAGGAGGTCCCCCACGGCGATGTGCTGTGCTTCCTGCCGGGCGTCGGGGAGATCGGCCGGGTGGCGGCTCTCCTGGACCGGGTGGACGCACAGGTGTTCCAGCTGCACGGGCGGGCGCCCGCACACACGCAGGACGAGGTGTTGCGCGGCAGCGCGGACGCGGGCGCGGACGGCGAGCGGCGGGTCATCCTTTCGACGTCGGTGGCGGAGTCGAGCCTGACGGTGCCCGGCGTGCGGGTCGTCGTGGACGCGGGGCTCGCCCGTGAGCCCCGCACGGACCACGCGCGCGGTCTGGCTTCGCTGACCACCGTGCGGGTCTCGCGCGCGGGGGTGGAGCAGCGGCGCGGCCGAGCGGGACGCCAGGCGCCGGGTGTCGCCTACGCGTGCTGGGCCGCGGCCGAGGAGGCGGGGCGGCCTCGGGAGCCGTCGCCGGAGATCACCGTCGCCGACCTGACGGCCTTCGCGCTGCAGGCCGCCTGCTGGGGCGATCCCGACGCACGGGGGCTGGCGCTGCTCGACGCTCCGCCGGCGGGGGCGATGAGCGCGGCCCGCGAGACGCTGCGTGCCGTCGACGCCCTGGACGGGGCCGGGCGGGTGACGGCGCGGGGGCGGCGCATGGCCCGTACCGGCGTGCACCCCCGGCTGGCCCGCGCCCTGCTGGACGGCGCCGCCGCCGTGGGCAGCGAACTGGCGAGCGAGACGGTGGCGCTGCTGAGCGAGGAGGCGCCGCGTGCCTACGGGGACGACGCGGTGGAGGCGCTGCGGCGGGCCCGTTCGGCGGGCAGGTCCGATCCGTACGGGGCGCGGTGGAGCGCCGAAGTGCGGCGACTCCGGTCGCTGCTGGGCGAGGAGGTGCCGCGCCCGGAGGGGCTGACGGACGAGGCCGGGGTCGGCACGGTCGTCGCGCTCGCCCAGCCCGAGCGGATCGGCCGGGCACAGCAGCAGGGCTCCTACCTGATGGTCGGCGGGACGCGGGCGGAGCCGGCCGCCGGCAGCCGGCTGCGCGGCACGCCGTGGCTGGCCGTCGCCGTCGCGGACCGCCCGGCCGGATCCGCCTCGGCGCGGATCCGGCTGGCGGCGGCCGTCGACGAACCCACAGCCCTCGCCGCGGCGGGCGCCCTGCACGAGGCCCATGAGGAGGTGCGCTGGGATTCCGCCGCGGGCCCGCAAGGGCAGGGCGGCGACGTGGTGGCCCGCGAGGTGGAGTCGCTGGGCGCGGTGCGGCTGGCCGCACGGCCGCTGCGGAACCCGCCGCGTGCCCTGTTGCGCGAGGCGGCGCTGGAGGGGTTGCGGCAGCACGGGCCGGGGCTGCTGCGGTGGTCACCGAGCGCGCGAGCGCTGCGCCTCCGGCTCGGCTTCCTGCACCGCACGCTGGGCGAGCCGTGGCCCGACGTCTCGGACGAGGCGCTGCTGGCACGGGCCGACGAGTGGCTGGGAGAGGCGCGCTCGCGGGCCGACCTGGCCCGGGTCGAGGCGGGCGACGTCCTGTCGGGGCTGCTGCCGTGGTCCGGTGGCCAAGCGGCGCGCCTCGACGAGCTGGCGCCGGAGCGGGTCGAGGTGCCCTCCGGGTCCCGGATCCGCGTCGACTACGAGGCGGAGCAGCCGGTGCTGGCCGTCAAGCTCCAGGAGATGTTCGGGGCACGCGCCACGCCCCGCGTGGCGGACGGGCGGGTACCGCTGCTCGTCCACCTGCTGACCCCCGCGGGGCGCCCGGCCGCCGTCACGGCCGACCTGGCCTCCTTCTGGGCGGAGGGCTACCGGAGCGTGCGGGCCGAGTTGCGCGGGCGCTACCCCAGGCACCCGTGGCCGCAGGACCCTGCCACGGCGGAGCCCACCCGGCACACCAGAGCCCGCGGGCGGTCGTCGTAAGGAGCACGTGGGCGGTCGTCGTAAGGAGCACGCGGGCGGTCGCCGTGAGGCTGCCGCGGAGCGCCGGCGGCAGGAACTCGGGCTACCTGCCCACTCCTTCCGGCTGCCCGCGGACGGTGGCCGTGCCCTCCTCGGCGCCGGTGGTGCCGCCGGGGCCGCCACCGCCCGCGCTGCCGCCACCGCCGCCGCCCGGGCCGCTGTCGTCGTCCCGGCCGCCCGCGGCCTTCGCCCCGTCCGCTGAGCCGCGACCGCGGGCGCGGGCCTCCAGAGTGAGGGAGAGGGCCAGCAGCGCACCGCCGAGCACGAGGAATCCCCAGGGCAGGTAGGACGTGAGGGCGAGCACGAGCTGACGCTGGGACTTGACCTGGTCGACGGCGTCCGCCTGGAAGTCGGGGCGCATCTTCACATGCCCGGCGAAAGCCGTCAGGGGCTTCTTGTCCGGCTGGTCCTTCCAGCGCATCTCCTCCTTGTGGATCTCCTGCCCGTCCACCGGCGCCCCGGTGACGGGGTCGACCCAGAACATCCTCTTGGTGGTGTACCAGCGCTCAAGACCGATCTGTTCGACGGTCTCGGGGGTGGCACCCAGCGGCAGCTTCTTGGGGACCTTCACCTTGGTCCAGGGAATGGTCTGCTCGAAGTAGTAGGTCTCCAGGCCGTGCACCGTGCGGGTGCCCTTGTAGTGGATGGGCGCGGAGGTGCGGGTCTGGAAGTCGAAGTACTCGTAGTCGCGCTTCTCGACCAGGAACGGCCACTTGTACTCGATGCCCTCGCGGCGCACCGGGTCGTGGTCGACGTGCTCGCCCCCGGTGTGCACGGGCTCCTGGGAGTGGGCGTCGAAGACGTACCGCTCCGGGATGCGGGAGACCATCTTGCCCTTGTCGTCGGCGACGTAGCTGAGCGTGTCCCACACGACGACGTCGCGCCCCGTACGGTCCTTCACCTTCTCGGCCGCCTCCACGTTGCCCTTGAGCGTCTGCACGATGCTGACCTTGGGCACCTTCTTCGACTGCATGGTGGCGTAGTCGAGGAGGGTCGCGTTCTTCGCCTCCAGGACCATGGACTGGTACTGGCTGGGCGGGATCTTCGCCAGCCGCGGAAAGGCGTACCAGCGGATGAGCGGCGAGAGCGCGGCGAAGAAGACCGCGAAGGCCAGCAGGACCAGGCTCGCTCTGCGGCGCATGCTGCCTCCCTGCCTACGGGTGCTCGGGGACGGTGGTGTGCAGGGGCTTCTTCGAGGTCTCGCCGGGTGGGACGCCCATCGCCGTGATCGCGAAGACGAGCGCGAGGGCGGCCACCAGTCCGATCCCGGCGGCGATGAGAGCACGCATGTCCACCTCCCGGTGGGGTGGCCGACGACGGTGAGCTGACGGCTCGTCAGGTGAGAGCTCGCACCGTAGCAACGCCCGTGCGGGATGGGAACAGTGCGGCGCGCCCCGGTGCCGAGCACCGGGGCSCGCCGCAGGAGGTGTGCCGGCTCAGCCCGTGATCGTGAGCTTCACCTTCGTCGTGGCACCGCCCTTGGCGGCGAGGGTGAGGGTGTAGGTGTCCGCCTTGTCGTCGGCGAACAGCCCCTCGACCTTGACGACGCCGTTCTCGTCCGTCGTCAGGTTCACCGGGGTGCGCACCGGCTCGCCCTTGTCGTTTCGGAAGTGCGGGCCCTGCTCGGTGTTCTCCAGCGTCGCCGTCACCGCCGTGTTCGCGACCGGCTTGCCGTTGCGGGTGGCCTTGACCTCGACCGGCAGCACGAAGCGGCCGTTCTTGGGGGCCAGCAGCGCGACGTCACTGGTCCGCGCCAGCTTGTCGGCCTCCGCCGCCGTCACCTTTGCCGTGAAGTCCACCGTACCCAGCTTCTTGCCCGGGACGGACGCGTGGACGGTGAAGGAACCGGCCTTGGCGCCCGCGTCGAGACGGGGCGCCTCGGCGAAGCCCTTGGCGTCGGTGGTGACGGTCGCCTTCTTGGCACCGCCCTCGAAGGACGCCTCGGTGGCGCCGTCGATCGCGAAGTCGACCTTCACGCCCTTGACGCCCTTGCCCTTGGAGGTCTCGACCCTCACCCGCGGGCTCTTGGCGAACTCGTCTCCCGCGACCGCGGAGAAGCTCTGGGTGCCGTCCGCCACGATGGCGTCGGGCGCCGTCGGGTCGGGAGACGGCGTCTCGCCGTCGTCACCGTCATCGCCCTCGTTGCCCCCACCGCCGTTGTGGTCGTCGCCACCGCCGGGCTTGTCAGGCTTGCCCGGCTTGTCTGGCTTGTCTGGCTTTCCGGGCTTGGAGGGCGACGTTCCCTTGCCGGGCCCTGACGGGGAGCCGCCCTTGTCGGGGCCGCCGCCGGACTCGCCGAGTCCCGGTGCGGTCGGCAGCAGCGGCCCGTCGCTGTCCGGCACCGAGTGGGTGCCCTCGCGGTAGTACGCGAACCAGGCCAGGACGGTGCGCAGATACTCGTCGGAGTTGTTGTAGCTGAGGATCGCGCGGTCCAGGTCGGCCTTCGTCGACAGGTCGCGGCCGTCCGCGCACAGGTACTGCCCTGCGGCCAGCGCCGCGTCGTACACGTTGTTGGGGTCCTTGCGCCCGTCGCCGTTGCCGTCGGCGCCCCAGCGGTCCCACGTGGAGGGGATGAACTGCATCGGGCCGACCGCGCGGTCGTAGGTCGTGTCGCCGTCCCAACGGCCACCGTCGGTGTCCTTGATGTTGGCGAAACCGGCGCCGTTGAGCACCGGGCCGAGGATGGGCCGCAGCGTCGTGCCGTCCTTGTCGACGGCGCCGCCGCGCGCCTGGCCCGACTCCACCCTGCCGATGCCCGCGAGCAGTTCCCAGCGCAGACCGCACCCCGGCGTGCGCGAGGCGAGCGACTTGGCGGCCTTCTTGTAGGCGCGGAGCACCGAGGCGGGGATGCCCGACTCGTCTCCCGAACCGCCGGGAGCCGCGTCCTCCGGCGGGCGGGGGGACTCCAGCGGCGGCAGCTCCGTCTCGTAACTGCCGTCGCCCGGCGTGCGGTCGCCCGCGGCGTCCGAACGGCCCTTGCCCTGGTCACCGCCGAGCTCGACGCCGGGGGCCTGGGAAGCGGTCAGCGCCGCCATCACGACGGCGGCGATCGCCGTGCCCCCCAAACCCCTGCGGTATCTGCTGCTGCTCAGCCTGAAGCGGCGCCGGTGTCCCGACGCCTTCCCTGCCTTCTGCTGCGCGGCGTGCCTGCCCCGGTATCGCGCCATAGAGCCGTCCCCGTCCTCTCCCCTTCGGACGCAATCACCCACATCGAGGCGACCTTACGGCACAGTAGCCCACAAGTCAGCGGCCATCGGCCACTTCTGGAGCTTCCGCACCGCCTTCGCGGCCGGTTCACCGCCGGTTCCCACGCCGTTCGCCGGACGCACCCCCCAACGCCCCGAGGACGGCCCGCAGTTCCCACGCCGCCACGCCCCGGGGAGGCCCGACGTCCGACGCCAGTGCGCGGGCCACCACGGCCGGGGAAGGTCCGCCGTCAGTGCGCGGCCGACTCCCAGTCCTGGCCGACGCCGACGGACACGTCCAGCGGCGCGCGCAGCGACACCGCGGAGGTCATCTCGGAGCGCACCAGCTTCTCCACCTGATCCCGCTCCCCGGGCGCGATCTCCAGCACGATCTCGTCGTGCACCTGGAGCAGCATTCGCGAGCGCAGCTGAGCGTCGCGCAGGGCCGCGTCGACCTTGAGCATGGCGACCTTCACGATGTCGGCGGCCGTGCCCTGGATCGGGGCGTTGAGCGCCATCCGCTCGGCCATCTCCCGGCGCTGCCGCTGGTCGCTGGTCAGGTCCGGCAGATAGCGCCGGCGGCCCATGATCGTGTGGGTGTAGCCAGTGGCGCGGGCCTCCTCCACCGTACGGCGCAGGTAGTCCCGTACTCCGCCGAAGCGCTCGAAGTAGGTGTCCATCAGCCCCCGCGCCTCGTCCGGGGTGATGCCCAACTGCTGGGAGAGCCCGAACGCGGAGAGCCCGTAGGCCAGCCCGTAGGACATCGCCTTGATCTTGCGCCGCATCTCCGCGTCGACGGCGCCCTTCTCGACGCCGAAGACCTGGGCCGCGACCGTCGTGTGCAGGTCCTCACCCGAGGTGAAGGCCTCGATCAGCCCCGCGTCCTCGGACAGGTGCGCCATCACGCGCAGCTCGATCTGGCTGTAGTCGGCCGTCATCAGCGACTCGAAGCCCTCACCGACGCGGAAGCCGCGGCGGATGGCCCGGCCCTCGTCCGTGCGCACCGGGATGTTCTGCAGGTTCGGGTCCGTGGAGGAGAGCCGGCCGGTGGCGGCCACGGTCTGGTTGAAGGTGGTGTGGATCCGGCCGTCGGGCGCGATCGTCTTGATCAGGCCCTCGACCGTGGTGCGCAGCTTCTGCTGCTCGCGGTAGCGCAGCATGAGCACCGGCAGCTCGTGCTCCGTCTGGGCCGCGAGCCAGGCCAGCGCGTCCGCGTCCGTGGTGTAGCCCGTCTTCGTCTTCTTCGTCTTGGGCAGCCCCAGCTCACCGAAGAGGACCTCCTGGAGCTGCTTGGGCGAGCCCAGGTTGAACTCGTGCCCCACCGCGGCGTGCGCCTCGCCGACCGCCTGCTGCACGGCGTCGGCGAACTGCTGCTCCAGCCCCTGCAGCCACTCGCGGTCAGCGGCGATGCCCGCGCGCTCCATCCGGGCCAGCACCTGCGAGGTCGGCAGCTCCAGATCGCGCAGCAGGTCGGCGGCGCCCACCTGATCCAGCCTGACCTCGAAGGCGACGCCCAGGTCCAGCACCGTGCGCGCCTTGACCATCAACGCTTCGGCCTCGGCCTGCTCGTCCACGCCCAGCGCCAGCTGGCCGTCCGACTCCGCCGTCGGGCCCAGCTCGCGGCCCAGGTACTCCACCGACAGCGCGTCCAGGGCGAAGGAGCGGCGGCCGGGCTTGTCGAGGTAGGCGGCCAGCGCGGTGTCCATCCACACCCCGGCCACCGACCAGCCGTGGTCGGCGAAGACCCGCATCAGGGCCTTCGCGTCGTGCATCACCTTCTGCCGGTCCGCGGCGGCCAGCCAGGCGGCGAACGCCTGCTCGTCCCCCTCGGTCAGCTCGGCCGGGTCGAACCAGACCGCGGGGCCCGCGCCGGTGGCCAGCGCGATCTCGCTCACGCTGCCGCTGCCCTGCTTCCACACGTCCACCGTGGCGACGCCGAGCGTGGCCGGGCCGTGCCGCTCGAGCCAGGGCGCGAGCGTGCCGGCCTCGACGACGGTGCCGTCCAGCTCGATGCCGTCCGCCGAGGCGGGCTCCTCCTCCTCGGCGGCGGCGCCCGGGTCGGCGGCGAAGAGGCGGTCGCGGAAGTTCTGGTGGCGGAACTCCAGCGCGTCCAGGATGACGGCCAGCGCGTCCCTGTCGTAGGCGACACGGCTCAGGTCCTCGGGGCCGTCCGGCAGCGGGACGTCGCGGACCAGCTCGGTCAGCCGGCGGTTGAGGAGCACGGACTCCAGGTGCGAGCGGAGGTTGTCGCCCGCCTTGCCCTTGACCTCGTCCACCCGCTCGGCCAGCTCGGCGAGGGAGCCGAACTGCGTGATCCACTTCGTGGCCGTCTTCTCGCCGACGCCCGGGATACCCGGCAGGTTGTCCGAGGGGTCGCCGCGCAGCGCCGCGAAGTCCGGATACTGCCCGGGCGTCAGGCCGTACTTCTCGGCCACCTTCTCGGGGGTGTAGCGCGTCAGCTCGGAGACGCCCTTGGTGGGGTAGAGCACCGTGACGTTGTCGCTGACGAGCTGGAAGGTGTCACGGTCGCCCGTGACGATCGACACCTGGAAGCCCTCTGCCTCGGCAGCGGTGGCGAGCGTGGCGATGACGTCGTCCGCCTCGTAGCCGTCGATCGCGTAGCGGCGCACCTTCATGGCGTCCAGCAGCTCGCCGATCAGCTCCACCTGGCCCTTGAACTCGTCCGGGCTCTTGGACCTGTTCGCCTTGTACTCCGCGAACTCCGCCGAACGCCAGGTCTTGCGCGAGACGTCGAAGGCGACGGCGAAGTGCGTGGGCGCCTCGTCGCGCAGCGTGTTCGCCAGCATCGACGCGAAACCGTAGATCGCGTTGGTGGGCTGCCCCGTGGTGGTGTTGAAGTTCTCCGCGGGAAGCGCGTAGAACGCGCGGTACGCGAGGGAATGCCCGTCCATGAGCATCAGGCGGGGCTGCGCCCCGCCGTCCTTCGTCTGCCCGGTCGCCGCCTGTGCCGTCTTCGCTGCCTTCTTAGCCACGGAACCGATCCTCGCATGCGGCTGTGACAACGGCGGAGCACGCCGGTGTGTGGCTGCCGCCCCGGGTGCGGTGGCACCATCAGGTGTTATGACGCGTAAGGCTCCCTCCAGTGATCCCGTTCAGGACGCGCCCCAGGTGGGGGCGCCCGCACAGGCGGCGGCCGGGCTGCCCGCCGTCGGGCACTCGCTGCGCATGGCGCGGCAGCAGATGGGGGTGAGGCGGACCGCGCTGACGCTGCTGCGCGTCAACCAGAAGGACGGGTTCGACTGCCCGGGCTGCGCATGGCCCGAGGGTGACCAACGGCATACGGCGGAGTTCTGCGAGAACGGCGCCAAGGCGGTCGCCGAGGAGGCGACCACCCGCCGGGTCACCCGCGCGTTCTTCGCCTCGCACCCGGTCGCCGACCTCGCCGAGCGGTCGGGGTACTGGCTGGGGCAGCAGGGGCGGCTGACCGAGCCGATGTACCTGCCCGAGGGCGCAGAGCACTATGAGCCGATCAGCTGGGAGGCGGCCTTCGACCTGATCGCCGAGGAGCTGCGGGGCCTGACGTCACCCGATGAGGCGGTTTTCTACACCTCGGGGCGGACCAGCAACGAGGCGGCGTTCCTCTACCAGCTCTTCGCGCGCGAGTTCGGCACGAACAACCTGCCGGACTGCTCCAACATGTGCCACGAGTCGTCCGGCTCCGCGCTGACCGAGACGCTCGGCGTCGGCAAGGGCAGCGTCCTGCTGGAGGACCTGTACAAGGCGGATCTGATCATCGTCGCCGGGCAGAATCCGGGGACCAACCACCCCCGGATGCTCTCCGCGCTGGAGAAGGCCAAGGCGGGCGGCGCGCAGATCATCACGGTGAATCCGCTGCCCGAGGCCGGGATGGAGCGGTTCAAGAACCCGCAGACCCCCAAGGGGCTGGCCGCGGGCGGCACCCCGCTCACCGACCTGTTCCTGCAGATCCGCCTCGGCGGCGACCAGGCCCTCTTCCGCGCGCTGAACCGTATGCTCCTGGAACGGGAGGGAGCGCTCGACGAGGGATTCGTCGCGGAGTACACGCACGGCTTCGAGGAGTTCGCGAAGGCCGCCCGCGCCACCGACTGGGACGAGACCGCAGCCGCCACCGGCCTTGAGCACGCCGAGATCGAGCGCGCGCTGGAGATGGTGCTGGCCTCGCGCCGCACCGTGGTGTGCTGGGCCATGGGGCTCACCCAGCACAAGCACTCGGTGCCCACCATCCGCGAGGTGGTCAACTTCCTGCTGCTGCGCGGGAACATCGGCCGACCCGGCGCGGGCGTGTGCCCCGTGCGCGGCCACAGCAACGTGCAGGGCGACCGCACGATGGGCATCTTCGAGCGGCCCGCGCCCGCCTTCCTGGACGCGCTGGAGCGCGAGTTCGGCTTCGCCCCGCCGCGCGAGCACGGTCTGGACGTCGTACGAGCCATCCGGGCGATGCGCGACGGACAGGCGAAGGTGTTCGTCGCGATGGGCGGCAACTTCGTGGCCGCCTCCCCCGACACCGAGGTCACCGAGGACGCGATGCGGCAAGCCCGGCTGACCGTGCACGTGTCCACCAAGCTCAACCGCTCCCACTGCGTGACCGGCGCGCGGGCGCTGATCCTGCCCACGCTCGGGCGCACGGAACGCGACACCCAGCGCGGCGGTGACCAGTGCGTGACCGTGGAGGACTCCATGGGCATGGTGCACGCCTCCCGCGGACGGCTCGCACCCGCGAGCCCCCATCTGCTGTCCGAGCCCGCCATCGTCGCCCGCCTGGCCCGCGCCACGCTCGGCGCCGGCTCGGACACCCCGTGGGAGGAGTTCGAGGGGGATTACGGGCTGATCCGCGACCGGATCGCCCGCGTGATCCCCGGCTTCGAGGACTTCAACGCGCGCGTCGCACGGCCCGGAGGTTTCGCGCTGCCGCACGCGCCGCGCGACGAGCGGCGCTTCCCCACCGCCACGGGCAAGGCGAACTTCACCGCCGCACCCGTCGAGTACCCGCGGGTGCCGAAGGGCCGGCTGCTGCTGCAGACGCTCCGCTCGCACGACCAGTACAACACCACCGTCTACGGCCTCGACGACCGCTACCGCGGCATCAAGAACGGCCGCCGCGTGGTGCTCGTACGCCCCGAGGACGCCGAGGCGCTCGGGCTGGCCGACGGCGCGTACGCCGACCTGCGCAGCGAGTGGGGCGACGGGCGGGAACGGGTGGCACGCGGGTTCCGCGTCGTCCACTACCCGACAGCGCCCGGCTGCGCCGCTGCCTACTATCCCGAGACCAACGTGCTGGTCCCGCTGGACGCCACCGCCGACGTCAGCAACACCCCCGCCAGCAAGTCCGTCGTGATCAGTCTCACTCCGTCCGCGGCCGAGTGACGCCCGTACGGGCATAGGCTCGGACCGGCCGGTCCACTCCCCCGCCGGCCGGTCGGGCGACACGTGAACGGAGCAGCGGCGCATGGGTGAGCGGACCACCACCAAGTTCCCCCAGGAGATCCTGGACCAGTGGGAAGGCTCGGGCCTCGACCTGCCGGCGCTGTTCTCCGCGGGGGCGCTGGGCGAGCGCATGGGCCTGGAGATTGTGGAGGCCTCCCCCGAGCGGGTCGTCGGCACGCTTCCCGTGGAGGGCAACACGCAGCCGTACGGGCTGCTGCACGGCGGCGCCTCCGCTGTGCTGGCCGAGACGCTCGGGTCGGTGGGAGCCATGCTGCACGGCGGACCCGGCAAGACCGCCGTGGGAGTCGACCTGAACTGCACCCACCACCGGGGCCCGCGCGCCGGACTGGTGACGGGGGTCGCCACCCCCGTCCACCGGGGGCGGACCATGACCAGTTACGAGATCGCCGTCTCGGACGAGCAGGGGCGGCGCGTGTGCTCCGCGCGGCTCACGTGTCTGCTGCGCTGAGTTTTTTCCTGCGGGTCTTGTTCCGGCACGGGGGGTGCCACTTGCCGCAGTGTGCGGGCTGCGGGTGGAGTGTGGTTTGCCGCGCAGTTCCCCGCGCCCCTTCGGGGCGCGTCCACATCTCCTCTGCGGCGCAAGGGTAGCCCCCGCGCCCCTTCGGGGGCGCTCTCTACGTCACGGTGCGTGACGCGTCCGTGTCGTGACCTCCACATGATCCGCGCACGCGGCTTCGCGCGGGCACTCACGCGCGTGCTGCGTACGGTATGCGGACCCTCTTTCCGATCTTGACTGGCGACTGCCCGAGCCAACTGCGGCTTCGGGCCGCGAAACGTGTCCGCCATCTCCCCGTCACACAGGGAGAGTTGACGCAAGATCAATTGGCGACCTGCTGGTTCCGTGACGGTGATAACAAGAAAGTCACATCCTCGACTGGACCTCTGCCCGTCTTCACAGGCTCGCCTTAGAGTCACCGCCAGTCACCGCGCCGCCGGGCGTGCATGACACAGCACCGATCTGTACCCCCGTACGGCCCGGCGCGCGACACGGCCACTCACGCACTCATGCCACGAGGGCCGCGCCTCGGGGAAAGGACTGATCGTGCGTCACCGTTCCTTGCTCATACTCACCACCACCGTCACGGTGGGAGCTCTCACCCTGTCCGCGTGCGGCTCGCGCGACGACAAGAGCGGCGGTGGCGGCAGTGGGGACAAGACCACCGTCGTCATCGGGCTCGACGCACCGCTGACCGGCGACCTGTCCGCGCTGGGGCAGGGCATCAAGAACTCCAGCGAGCTCGCGGTCAAGATCGCCAACAAGAACAACGAGGTCGACGGCGTCACCTTCAAGATCCAGGCACTGGACGACCAGGGCCAGGCCGGCACAGGCCAGCAGAACGCCACCAAGTTCGTCGGCAACGACGAGGTCATCGGCGCCGTCGGCCCCCTCAACTCGCACGTCGGCCAGTCCATGCAGAAGGTCTTCGGCAACGCGAACATGGTGCAGGTCTCCCCCGCCAACACGGCGCCCGAGCTCACCCAGGGCCCCGACTGGCAGAAGGGCGAGAAGAAACGACTCTTCGACACCTACTACCGCACCTGCGCCACCGACGCCGTCCAGGGCCCGTACGCCGCCCAGTACCTGTACGAAAAGCGCAAGTTCAAGAAGGCGTACATCATCGACGACAAGAAGACCTACGGCGCCGGGCTGGCGGGCACCTTCACCGACGAGTTCAAGAAACTCGGCGGCAAGATCGTGGGCACCGACCACATCAACCCCGACGACCGCGACTTCTCCGCCGTCGCCACCAAGGTCGCCAAGTCCAAGGCCGACTTCGTCTACTACGGCGGCGAATACCCGGCAGGCGCCCCGCTCAGCGCCCAGATCAGCAAGGCGGGGTCCAAGGCACTGGTCGTCGGCGGTGACGCCCTCTACAGCGAGGAGTACACCAAGCTCGGCAAGAAGAACGTCGAGGGCGACCTCGCCACCTCCGTCGGCGCGCCGCTGGAGAGCCTCGACACCGCCAAGACGTTCATGGAGAACTACAAGAAGGCCGGCTACAAGCTGCCCTACGAGGCCTACGGCGGCTACGCCTACGACAGCACCAGGGCGGTCATCCTCGCCGTCAAGGCCGTCGTGGAGAAGAACGACGGCAAGCTGCCCGACAACATGGACGACGCCCGCAAGCAGGTCACCGAGGCCATGCAGGACGTCACGTTCGACGGCGTGACCGGACAGGTCGGCTTCGACGAGTACGGCGACACCACCAACAAGCAGCTGTCCGTCTACGAGGTCAAGAACGGCAAGCACGAACCCGTGCAGACCGGCACCTTCAAGGAGAGCTGACCGGACCGAGCCCCGCCCCACCTTCCAGCGAACGACGGCTGCGCGGGGGCGCTTGGACGCGCCCCCGCGCAGCCGTATCGGACACACCCAAGGAGTCCCCCGGTGCACGGTCTGCCGGATCAGCTGGCGAACGGACTCGCACTCGGCGCGTTGTACGGCCTCATCGCGATCGGGTACACGATGGTCTACGGCATCGTCCAGCTCATCAACTTCGCCCACGGCGAGATATTCATGATCGGCGGCTTCGGCGCGCTGACCGCCTACCTGTGGCTGCCCGACGGAACGGGCATGGCCCTCGCCCTCCCCCTGATGATCCTGCTCGGCGTCGTGTGCGCCGTGCTCGTCGCCGTCGGGGCCGAACGCTTCGCCTACCGGCCGCTGCGCGGCGGCCCCCGGCTCTCCCCGCTGATCACCGCGATCGGCCTCTCCCTCGCCCTCCAGCAGGCCGTCTGGGCCTTCTACCCGAACGCCAAGAAGGCCCGGCCCTTCCCGCAGATCGGCGGCGGCGACCTCGACCTCGGCTTCGTCACCCTCTCCCGCGAGGACCTGTTCATCTTCATCTCCGCGCCCGTGTGCATGCTCGCCCTCGGCCTGTTCGTCGCCAAGACCCGCACGGGACGCGCCATGCAGGCCACCTCCCAGGACCCCGACACGGCCAAGCTGATGGGCATCAACACCGACCGCATCATCGTGATGGCCTTCGCCATCGGCGCCGCGTTCGCCGCCGTCGCCGCCATCGCACAAGGCTTCAAAACCGGCGAGGTCAACTTCCGCATGGGCTTCATCGCCGGGCTCAAGGCCTTCACCGCCGCCGTCCTCGGCGGCATCGGCAACATCTACGGCGCCATGGTCGGCGGCCTCGTCCTCGGCGTCGCCGAAGCCCTGGCCACCGCCTACATCGGCAACATCCCCGGACTCGAACAGTTCGGCGGCGGCTCGTGGAAGGACGTGTGGGCGTTCGTGCTGCTCATCCTCGTCCTCCTCCTGCGGCCCCAGGGCATCCTCGGCGAACGCCTCGCGGATCGGGCGTGATACCCATGACGACACACCACACCGACACCGGCGCGCACACCGCGCGAGCAGCCACCCCGGCACGCCACTCCGCCACGGTCCCAGGACCCCTCCCCCTCGGCGCCGACCCGCACACCAGCCGCAGAAACGGCCGCGTACTCGTCGGCGCGGGAGCGGTCCTCGCCTTCGTCTCGACCATGCTCCCCTGGACCTGGACCGCCGAGTTCCCCGGCGACCTCACCCTCGCCCTCTACCCGGCAGGACTCCAGCTCCTCACCCTCGTCGCCGCCGTCCTGACCGCCGCCCTCCTGCTCGCCACCGCAGGCGTACGCGGACTGCGCTGGCTCACCCCCGGCGGCAAACACAGCGCCCTGCTGCTGATGGCCCTCGCCTCACTCGCCGTCACCTGGTACACCGCAGGCGCCATCGCCGTCGAACTCGGCGGCCTCGTCAACCTCGAACCCGGCATGTGGATCGGCGTTGCCGGCAGCCTCCTCGCCGTCATCGGAGCCCTCGCGCTCCCCGCCGACCTCGCCCGCGAAACCGGCGACGGCACCCGCGAGCCCGGCCCCTGGGCACGCCTCACCCACGCGCTCAAAGCACCCGCGCCAGGACGGCCCGCACCCCTGCCCGACTGGGCCGAGATCCTCGTGATCTGCGCCTCCTGCGCGCTGGGCCTCTACGTCTTCGCCTACGGCATCGAAGCGGACGGCGGACCCCCGTTCATCGGCTTCCTGATGATCTCCGCCTTCGCCTTCCCCGCCCTCCACCGCACCGGGCTGCCCCGGCGGCTGACCGCGCTGACCGCCAAACACCGCGGCGTCACCCTCGCCGCCACCTTCGTCGCCGCGCTGCTCTTCCCCCTCACCCAGAGCAACGAGGCCTACACCAACATCGCCGTCAGCGTCCTGATCTTCGCCACCGTCGCCCTCGGTCTCAACATGGTCGTCGGCCTCGCCGGCATCCTCGACCTCGGATACGTCGCCTTCCTCGGCGTCGGCGCCTACACCGCGGCGCTCGTCTCCGGAGCCGAGACCTCCTCCCTCGGCATCCACGTACCCTTCTGGGCCGCCGTCCTCATCGGAGCCGCCGTCGCCCTCGTCTTCGGCCTCGTCATCGGCTTCCCCTCCCTGCGCCTGCACGGCGACTACCTCGCCATCGTCACCCTCGGCTTCGGAGAGATCTTCCGCATCTCCGTACAGAACCTCGACGGCGACTCAGGACCCAACATCACCAACGGCCCCAACGGCATCCCCAACATCCCCGACCTGGAGATCTTCGGCTTCAACCTCGGCGAACCCCACACCGTCCTCGGCTTCGAACTCGGCAGATTCGCCAACTACTACCTGCTGATGCTGCTGTTCACCGCCATCGTCGTCACCATCTTCCGGCGCTCCGACAACTCCCGCATCGGCCGGGCCTGGATCGCCATCCGCGAGGACGAGACCGCGGCACGCGCCATGGGCGTCAACGCCTTCCGGCTCAAACTCATGGCCTTCGCCCTCGGCGCCACCCTCGCCGGCATGGCCGGCACCGTCCTCGCCCACGTCGAGTTCTCCGTCAACCCCGAGTCCTACAAGTTCGTCCACACCGCGCCACCCAACTCCGCCTTCCTCCTCATCGCCGTCATCCTCGGCGGCATGGGAACCGTCAGCGGACCCCTCATCGGCGCCGCGCTCCTCTACCTCATCCCGGCCAAACTCCAGTTCATGGCCGACTACCAGTTGCTGCTCTTCGGCATCGCCCTCGTCCTGCTGATGCGCTTCAGGCCCGAAGGCCTCATCGCCGACCGCCGCAAACAGTTGGAGTTCCACGAGACGGGACAACTCGACGTCCCCGACGCCACCGCACAGACAACCCCCGGCCTCCCCGGCATCGGCAAGACGGAGGCGTGAGGACCCCATGACGACACCCACCACCACGGCAGCCGAGAACCCCGCACCCCGCGAAGCCGGCAGCGCCGTCCTCGACGCCTCCGGCGTCACCATGCGCTTCGGCGGCCTGACCGCCGTCCGCGACGTGAACCTCACCGTGCGCGCCGGAGAGATCGTCGGCCTCATCGGCCCCAACGGCGCCGGCAAGACCACCTTCTTCAACTGCCTCACGGGGCTCTACATCCCCACCGAGGGAACCGTCAGCTACAAAGGCACCGTCCTGCCCCACCGCTCCCACCTCGTCACCCAGGCAGGCATCGCCCGCACCTTCCAGAACATCCGCCTCTTCGCCAACATGACCGTCCTGGAGAACGTCCTCGTCGGCCGCCACACCCGCACCCACGAAGGCCTCTTCTCCGCCCTCGTCCGCGGCCCCCGCTTCCGGCGCGCCGAACGCCACTCCGAAGACCGCGCCATGGAACTGCTCCACTTCACCGGCCTCGCCGACAAACGCGACCACCTCGCCCGCAACCTCCCCTACGGCGAACAACGCAAACTGGAGATCGCCCGCGCCCTCGCCAGCGAACCGGGACTGCTGCTCCTCGACGAACCCACCGCGGGCATGACCGCCGTCGAGACCACCGCCACCCGCGAACTCGTCCTCGCCATCCGCGAACAGGGCACCGCCGTCCTCGTCATCGAGCACGACATGCGGTTCATCTTCAACCTCTGCGACCGGGTCGCCGTCCTCGTCCAGGGCGAGAAACTCGTCGAAGGCACCCCGGACACCGTCCAGAACGACGACCGCGTCATCGCCGCCTACCTCGGCACCCCCTTCGAAGGCGAACCCGGCGAGGCGGAAGCGGCCGAGGTCCGCGCGGCGGAAGAGGCGGAAGCCCGCGCCGCGGAAGAGGCGGAAGCCCGCGCCGCAGAAGAGGCCGAGAGCCGCGCCGCGGAAGAGGCCGAGGCGGCAGCCGCGGAGCAGGCGGCGCAAGCCGACCAGCCGGCGGACGCCCCGGAAGGGAAGGCAGACTGATGGCCCTGCTCGAAGTCGAGGACCTGCGCGTCGCCTACGGCAAGATCGAAGCCGTCAAAGGCATCTCGTTCTCCGTCGAAGCCGGCGAGGTCGTCACCCTCATCGGCACCAACGGCGCCGGCAAGACCACCACCCTGCGCACCCTCTCCGGACTGCTCAAACCCCTCGCCGGAAAGATCACCTTCGAGGGACAGGTGCTCAACGGGGTCGGCGCACACAAGATCGTGTCCATGGGGCTGGCCCACTCCCCCGAAGGCCGACGCATCTTCCCCCGCCTCAGCATCGAGGAGAACCTCCAGCTCGGCGCCTTCCTCCGCAAGGACACCGACGGCATCGCCCGCGACATCGACAACGCCTACGAGCGCTTCCCCATCCTCTCGGAACGCCGCCGCCAAGCCGCCGGCACCCTCTCCGGCGGCGAACAACAGATGCTCGCCATGGGCCGCGCCCTGATGTCCCGGCCCAAACTGCTCATGCTCGACGAGCCCTCCATGGGCCTCTCACCGATCATGATGCAGAAGATCATGGCCACCATCACCGAACTCAAATCCGCCGGCACGACCATCCTGCTGGTCGAACAGAACGCCCAGGCCGCGCTCTCCCTCGCCGACCACGGGCACGTGATGGAGATCGGCAGCATCACCCTCTCCGGCACCGGAGAGGAACTGCTGCACGACGAGTCGGTACGCAAGGCGTACCTCGGCGAGGACTGAGCGCAGCCACGACAGCGAGGGGGCGCCCGCGGGCGCCCCCTCCCGTGCCACTCCTCCTACTGCTGCTTCTTGCGTTCCTCGCCGTCCGCGATGACCGCCTCCGCGACCTGCTGCATCGACAGCCTGCGATCCATCGACGTCTTCTGGATCCAGCGGAACGCAGCCGGCTCCGTCAGCCCGTACTGCGTCTGCAGCACGCTCTTGGCCCGGTCCACCAGCTTCCGCGTCTCCAGCCGCTGGGCGAGGTCCGCAACCTCCTTCTCCAGCTCCCGCAGCTCCGTGAACCGCGAGACGGCCATCTCGATGGCCGGCACCACGTCGCTCTTGCTGAACGGCTTCACCAGGTAGGCCATCGCACCCGCGTCACGGGCCCGCTCGACCAGCTCGCGCTGGGAGAACGCGGTCAGCATCAGCACCGGCGCGATGCTCTCCTCGGCGATCTTCTCCGCCGCGGAGATGCCGTCGAGCACGGGCATCTTCACATCGAGAATGCACAGGTCGGGCTGGTGCTCGCGGGCCAGCTCCACGGCCCGCTGCCCGTCGCCGGCCTCGCCGACGACGGTGTAGCCCTCCTCCTCGAGCATCTCCTTGAGATCCATCCGGATCAGGGCCTCGTCCTCCGCGATCACGACCCGCCGCGTGGCCGGGGGCACGTGCGCGCTACCGCTCGTCTCGGCAGCAGCCGCCTCGACGGGCTCTGCACTCTGGACACTCTCAGACTCGGGGACGTCCGCGGCGCTCACTGGGCTCCTCGTTTCCGCACAGGTGGGGCCCTCGAGCCTACCCAGGTCCTGTAAAGTAAGAGCACAGCGGGTGGGCGTAAGCCTTCGATTCCACTGGCCCCGGTAGCCCAATTGGCAGCAGGCAATGGATTCAAAACCCATACAGTGTCGGTTCGAGTCCGACCCGGGGCACTTTACCTTCGATTCGAAGGCGTCAAGTGAGAGCGTGCGATCTCACTCGTTCGGGCTAGCGAGCCCGCTTCGCCGCCCGTGAGTCGAACGGACAGCCCGATCCTGTTCGCATGTACGACCTCGCGACGAGGAAGCACGCCCTCGCCCTCGTAGCCCAAGGGCGCAGCCTCAATTCGGTGAGCAAGCAGACCGGCGTCTCCAGATGGTGCCTGCGCCACTGGCAACAGCGGCTCCATCCGAAGCCCCGCTACGCCGCCACCTGCGCCCGGTGCTCCTCCCCGCCCGGCCTC
>NZ_JASKYT010000097.1:0-20987 GCF_041028275.1 Streptomyces sp. PU-14G | reverse complement strand
GGGCCGTTGGGGGGCGGAGCCGCCCCAACGCCCGGCCGGCGAGGCCCGGGGGTCTGGGGGCGGAGCCCCCACCACGGCCGAGGGCACCCTCACGAAAGAAGGGGAAGACCATGGGGGGAGCCACCATGCCCCCACGGGCATGATCAGCGGCGGTCGAAGGCTCGCTGCAAGGCCTTCGCCGCGTTGCGGCGGTCCTCCTCGCGGAGCCGTGCCGCCGCTCGCGAGCGGCGGAGACGGGAGGCGGGGACGTGGTCGGCTGTGGGCGTGGCCATGGGTAACAACTCCTTCTGCGCGGTGCGAGGAGAGATCTGCCGGAACAGCCAAAGGTGCGGGGACCGCCGGTGCGGCAGGGGTCGCCTGCCGGTGGCACGGGCGTCGCATCCGCGAGGCGCTCGGTCGAGCGGGACGATCGGCTTCCTACAAAGATAGAAGCCGGAAGCCGTGTTGTCTCGCCAATTAGTTGGGCTTCCTACTATCTGAGACGAGAGCCACACGGATTCGGCCACCCACCGGCCACGCACCGGAGGCCCGGCCCTTGCGGGCCGGGCCTCCTTCGCACAGGGGCGGGGGCGTCAGCCCATGTGCGGGTAGCGGTAGTCGGTCGGCGCGACCTGGGTCTCCTTGATGGCGCGCGGCGACGACCAGCGGATGAGGTTGAACTTGGAGCCGGCCTTGTCGTTGGTGCCGGAGGCCCGCGCACCGCCGAAGGGCTGCTGGCCGACGATGGATCCGGTGGGCCGGTCGTTGAGGTAGAAGTTGCCGGCGGCGAAGCGGAGCTTCTCGGAGGCGGCGGCGAGGACGGCCCGGTCCTTGGCGAGGACGGCGCCGGTCAGTGCGTACGCGGAGGCCGACTCCATCTGGTCGAGCATCGTCTCCCAGTTCTCGTCCTCGTAGACGTGGACGGCGATGATCGGGCCGAAGTACTCGGTCTTGAAGACCTCGTTCTCGGGGTCGGAGCAGGCGATGACGGTCGGGGTGACGAAGTAGCCGACGCTGTCGTCGTAGGTACCGCCGACGACGATCTCGCAGGCCGGGTCGGCCTTGGCGCGGTCGATGGCGGCCTTGTTCTTGGCGAAGGCGCGGTCGTCGATGACGGCGCCGACGAAGTTGGACAGGTCCGTCACGTCGCCCATGGTCAGGCCCCGGACCTCGGTGGCCAGCTCGTCCTTGAAGCCGTTCTCCCAGATGGAGCGGGGCAGGTAGGCGCGGGAGGCGGCGGAGCACTTCTGGCCCTGGTACTCGAAGGCGCCGCGGGTGATGGCGGTCTTGAGGACGGCCTGGTCGGCGGAGGAGTGGGCGACGATGAAGTCCTTGCCGCCGGTCTCGCCGACGATGCGCGGGTAGGACTTGTAGGTCGCGATGTTCTCGCCGACGCTCTTCCACAGGTGCTGGAAGGTGGCGGTGGAGCCGGTGAAGTGGATGCCGGCCAGGTCCGGGTGCGGGATGGCGACCTCGGAGACGTCCTTGCCGTCGCCGGTCACGAGGTTGATGACGCCCTTGGGCAGTCCGGCCTCCTCGAGCAGCTCCATCAGGAGCACGGCGGCGTGGGTCTGGGTCGGCGAGGGCTTCCAGACGACGACGTTGCCCATGAGCGCGGGGGCGGTGGGCAGGTTGCCGGCGATGGCGGTGAAGTTGAACGGCGTGATCGCGTAGACGAAGCCCTCCAGCGGGCGGTGGTCCATGCGGTTCCAGATGCCGTTCGGCTGGATCAGCGGCTGCTCGGTGATCAGCTCACGCGCGAAGTGCACGTTGAAGCGCCAGAAGTCGACGAGCTCGCAGGGGGCGTCGATCTCGGCCTGCTGGGCGGTCTTGGACTGGCCCAGCATGGTGGAGGCGGCGATCGTCTCGCGCCAGGGGCCCGAGAGCAGCTCGGCGGCCTTGAGGATGATCGCCGCGCGGTCGTCGAAGGACATCGCGCGCCAGGCCGGGGCCGCGGCGAGGGCGGCGTCGATGGCGTCCTGCGCGTCCTGGCGGGTGGCGGTGGCGTAGGTGCCCAGCACCTTGCGGTGGTTGTGCGGCTGTACGACGTCGACGCGCTCGCCGCCGCCCATGCGCTTGACGCCGTCGATGGTCATCGGCAGTTCGCGGGGGTTGTCGGCCAGCTCCTTGAGCTTGGCCTCCAGGCGCGCACGCTCGGGGCTGCCGGGCGCATAGGTGTGCACCGGCTCGTTGTACGGGGCGGGGACCTGGGTCACGGCGTCCACGGTTGCTCCTTGTGATCGGGGGATTCTGGCGTCAAGAGTGGGGGCGTCAGCGGCGCGAGACGAGGGACCTGAGGAAGAAGCCCATGTTGGCGGGGCGCTCCGCGAGGCGGCGCATGAAGTACCCGTACCAGTCGGTGCCGTAGGGGATGTAGACGCGCATGCCGTGGCCCTGCGCGACCAGCCGCTCCTGCTCGGCCTCCCGGATGCCGTACAGCATCTGGAACTCGTACTCGTCCTTCTTCCGACCGTAACGCTCGGCGAGGTTCTGGGCGATGGTCACCATGCGGGGGTCGTGGGAGCCGACCATCGGGTAGCCCTTGCCGGCCATGAGGATCTTCAGGCAGCGCACGTACGCCTTGTCGACCTCGTGCTTGTTCTGGAAGGCGACGTCGGCGGGCTCCTTGTAGGCGCCCTTGACCAGGCGGACGCGGGAGCCTTCGCCGGCCAGTGCGTGGCAGTCGTCCTCGGTGCGGAAGAGGTAGGACTGGAGGACGGCACCGGTACGGGGGAAGCGCTCCCGCAGCTGCCCGAGGATCGCCAGGGTGGAGTCGACCGTGGTGTGGTCCTCCATGTCGAGCGTGACGGTCGTGCCGGCGGCCGTGGCGGCCTCGACAACGGGCAGCACGTTGCGCTGCGCCAGGTCGTGCCCGCCCGGCAGCGCCTGCCCGAAGGCGGAGAGCTTGACGGACATCTCGGCGTGTTCGGCCAACCCCGCACCGGCCAGCGCGTCGGTCAGCGCGAGGTAGGCGTCGCGGTTGCGGAGGGCTTCCGAGCGGTCGGTGATGTCCTCGCCCAGGTGGTCGACGGTGACCTGCATGCCGCGCCCGGTGAGCGAGGTGACATTGGTCAGGCACTGCTCCAGGTGCTCGCCCGCCACGAACCGGTCCACCATCGGGCGGGTGACCGGAGCGGCCGAGACGAGGCGGCGGATGCTGTCGCTGCGCGCGGCGGCGAGGAGCACGGGTCCCAGCACGGGGCACCTCCACGGATTGTTCTTGTGGGCGGCTCGGCGGCGCGGAGTGCTGGGGGCGGTGCCGCACGGCGGTACCGGACAGCGGGTGCGCTGAGCCACCTCGAAGGTAAGGAGCGCGGCCGGGCGCGGACCATCGACAGCTGTCACGCGTCCGTGGACCAGATCTCATACAGATGTATGAGAATGGCCGGTGGGACGCGACGACCGCGTTCCGGCGGGCGACGGACGAGTGGCACGGAGGCCGGGCGGGCATGCGGGAGGACTATCAGGCGCTGATCGACGAGGTCTCCCAGCTGCTGGGCACCCCCGCCACCCTGGAGGGCCGCGACTTCTCGCTGATCGCCTTCGGCGCCCACGAGAGCGGCGACGAGGAGGGCCAGGGCGCCGATCTGGCACTGGACGCGGTCCGCACCCGTACGATCCTGCAACGCAGGTCGGCGCCTGCCGTGCGCGCCTTCTTCGAGAACTACGGCATCACCCGGGCCACGGGCCCCGTCCGCATCCCTCCCGACCCGGCCGCCGGGGTGGTGCACGGCCGGATCTGCCTGCCCGTGCGGGACCGCGGGGTGGTCTACGGCTACATCTGGCTCCTCGACGACGGCGCGCTCGACCTGGCCGACCCACGGCTGACCGCCGCGATGACGGTCGCAGAACGCACCGGCGTCCAGCTCGCCGCGCACTTCCGCGCCGAGGAGCGGACCGGCGAGCTGCTGAGCGCGGCCCTCGCCGAGCGGGGCGGCGACGCGCGGGACGAGGCCGTCGCCGGTCTGGCCGCCGCGCTGGGCGACGCCGCGGCCGGCCCGCTCGCCGTGGTGGCCGTACTCCCCTGGGAGCAGGACGAACACCCCGGCGCTTCCGGGCAGGGGCCGCTTCCGGCCGCGCTCCCCCGGATCGCGGCGCAGTGCGTACGGGACGGGGCGCTGGCCGCGCTCGTGCGGCTGCGCACCCCGCACGGGCTGGACGCGGCCCGAGCGGCGGCTGGTCGGCTGCTGCGGTCCGCAGGGCCTCCGCTGCCGGGAGACGGCGGCCCCACCGCGGGGCTGAGTACGCCCCGCACCGGGCTGGCCGGGCTGCCCACCGCCTGGCGAGAGGCGCGGGCCGCCGCGCGGGCCGCCGCGGCCGAACCCCCCAAGGACGCGATCGCCGAGTGGGACACCATCGGGCCCTACCGTCTGCTGACGGGCCTCGCCGAGCTCGGGCCCGTGCCCGACCCCGCGGTCCGCGACCTGCTGCGCCCGGTCAACCGCGAACTCGCCCGCACCGCCGAGGTCTTCCTCGACTGCGCCGGCCAGGCCGGCCGCTCCGCCGCCGCCCTCGGCATCCACCGCCAGACCCTCTACTACCGCCTCACCCGGGTCGAACGTCTGACGGGCCTCGACCTGGACGAGGGCGAGGACCGCCTGCTGCTGCACATGGCCCTGAAGGCGGCGCGGCTGTGAGGGAGGCGAAGCCGAGCACGCCGACGGCGCTCAGCGTGGCGCGCCGTCGGCGAAGGACAGGGTCCGCCACGGGCTGTCCGGGTCCCCGGTGAGAATCCGGTGCGGGATCAGCACCGACTGGTACCACTCCCCGAAGGCCTCCTCGTCGAAGCGCAGCGCCCGGCCGAGGACATAGCCGGCGGACAGCTCCGCCCAGGAGTCGTAGGTCTCGCGGCACAGCTCTCCCGCACGCAGCACGGCCTCCTCCGCCTGCATGGTGGTGGCCAGCCGGGCGCCCCGGCCCCACCGGGCGACGTTGACGGCACGGCCGTAGTCGTAGGCGAGCGCCGAGCGGACCCGGCCGGAGGGCGGCAGCAGCCCGTCGGCCCGGAACCGGGCCTCGTACCGCAGAATCTTTCCGGTGACCGCGGTGATCGTGGCGCGGAGCGCCCGGCCGGCTGCCTCCGTCATGGCGCCCTCGTGCGCCTCCACGAGGCGGTCGAAAGCAGCCTCGCGCCAGCGCTCAGCGGTGAGCTGCGCCCCGGGCAGCCGCGTGGCCAGTTCCGCCCGCACCCCGAGCACGAACTCGGGCTCGCCCGGGCTGTTGCTGCCGGCGAGGAGGTGGCCGAGCTGCTCCCGCCAGCCGGCGTGGTCGGTCACGCCCCACAGTTCACGCAGGATCTCCTCGTCGTCCGCGTAGCTGAGGCAGACATCACCCACGTCGTTCCAGAACACCGCGTTCCCCACGGCGAGATGGGCACCGCAGGCCAGGCCGTGGGCAAAGGGACCAGTGAGGGTGCCGTTCCACCGGGTGCGCAGGACGTTCTCCTCGGGCCGGGGGTCCAACTTCCGGGTGAGCCGATGCCAGCGCCGGGCCAGGGCGCGGCGGCCCGGGAAGTACGCCTCGACGGGGGTGCCGGGGTTGACGACGAGTCCCACGTAGTCGGCGTCGGACAGTTTCCACCGTTTCCACAGCCGCCCCAGATGGGGCAGCCGCGCGGCCACCAGGTGCTTCCGGGGCTCCCGCAGCAGCAGGCCCCGGGTGCGGACGGTGAGGCACCACCGGCCGTCCCGGGTGTACAGCCGGGGCTGGACCGGGCCGCCGTCCATCTGGTCCTTGAAGACGTAGCAGAACAGCTCGGCGCGTGTCAGCGCCGCCAGATACGCGTCCCAGTCCTCCCGTTCACGGGCCGCGGCAAGCGCCTGTTCGACCTCGGTCGGCGCCGTCCAGCCGGTGTACTCCCCCTGTGCTTCCCCGCGTGTCCCCATGAACACCGCAGCGTAGCGAGGGTGGAAGGCTGCTGAGACGACGGGGACCGCACGAAGCGCTCGCGCGGTCCCCGTCATGCGCCCTCTTGCGGGGCCTGGTTCACTCCGCCAGGTCGACCGCTCGCGCGTGGGTGGCGCCGATCTCGTCGGCGATCTCCGTCAGCACCGGGCCTGCGATGGTGTCGTCCACCGTCAGGGCGACCAGGGCCTCGCCGCCCTCCTCCGCGCGGGAGACCTGCATGCCGGCGATGTTGATGCCCGCCTCGCCGAGGATGCGGCCGACCGTGCCGACGACGCCGGGGCGGTCGCCGTAGCGGAAGAACGCCATGTGGTCGGCGACGGCCAGGTCCACGCCGTGCTCGTTGATGGCGACGATCTTCTGGAGGTGCTTGGGGCCCGCGAGGGTGCCGGAGGCGGACACTTCCTCGCCGCTGGCCAGGGTGCCGCGCACGACCACCACGTTGCGGTGCTCGGCCGACTCGCTGGAGGTGGTCAGCCGCACCTCCACGCCCCGCTCCTGCGCGAACAGCGGCGCGTTGACGTAGGAGACCGTGTCGTCCACCACGTCCTCGAACACGCCCTTGAGCGCGGACAGTTCGAGCACCTTCACATCGTGCTGGGTGATCTCGCCGTAGACCTCGACGTCCAGCCGGACGGCGACCTCGCCCGCCAGCGCGGTGAAGATCCGGCCCAGCTTCTCAGCCAGCGGCAGCGCAGGACGCACGTCCTCGGCGATGACACCGCCCTGCACGTTGACCGCGTCGGGCACCAGCTCGCCCGCCAGCGCCAGCCGCACCGACTTGGCGACCGCGATGCCCGCCTTCTCCTGCGCCTCACCGGTGGAGGCGCCCAGGTGCGGGGTGCACACCACCTGGTCGAAGGCGAACAGCGGCGAGTCGGTGCACGGCTCGGAGGCGTACACGTCCAGGCCCGCGCCCGCGACCCGGCCCTCCTTGAGGGCGGCGGCCAGCGCCTCCTCGTCGACGATGCCGCCGCGTGCCGCGTTGACCAGGCGCACGTCCGGCTTCACCTTGTGCAGCGCCTCGTGGCCGATCAGACCCACCGTCTCCGGGGTCTTGGGCAGGTGGACGGTGATGAAGTCCGCGACCTCCAGCAGCTCGTCGAGGGACAGCAGCTTCACGCCCATCTGCGCGGCCCGCGCCGGCTGCACGAACGGGTCGTAGGCCACCACCTTCATCCCGAACGCCGACATGCGCTGCGCCACCAGCACGCCGATACGGCCGAGGCCGACCACGCCGAGCGTCTTCTCGCTCAGCTCCACACCGGTGTACTTGCTGCGCTTCCACTCGCCGCCCTTGAGCGCGGCGGTGGCCTGCGGGATGTTGCGGGCCGTCGCGATGAGCAGCCCGCAGGCCAGCTCGGCGGCGGTGACGATGTTGGAGGTCGGCGCGTTGACGACCATCACGCCCGCCTTCGTGGCGGCGGGCACGTCCACGTTGTCGAGCCCGACGCCGGCGCGGGCGACGACCTTCAGCTTGCTCGCCGCGGCGACGGCCTCGGCGTCGATCTTCGTGGCGGAACGGACGAGGACGGCGTCCACATCGGCGAGGGCGGGCAGCAGTTCGTCCCGGTTGGCGCCGTCGCACTGGCGGATCTCGAAATCCGGGCCCAGCGCGTCGACGGTGGCGGGGGAGAGCTCTTCGGCGATGAGTACTACGGGCTTGCTCACGTGGTCTCCAAGTCCTGGTCAGCGCGGGTCCCTGCGGGGCGGGAGGGCAGACGCACGACGCTGTGAGCCTGTGTACCCCGCAGTGTATCGAGGGGCCCGCCCTCGATGTGGGCGATCCGTGCACCCCACACCGAGGGTGCGGGCGCCCTCCCCGGGGCCCGGGGAGGGCGCCCGCGACCGGGTGTACCGGGCCCGCGAACGGAGGAAGAAGGGGCTCTTACTTGTCCTCGTCGACCCAGCTCATGAGACCGCGCAGCTTCTCGCCCGTGGTGGCCAGCAAGCTGTCCTCGTCGGCCTTCTTGTACTGGTTGTACTTGGGCAGGCCCGCGTTGTACTCGGCCATCCAGTTGTTGGCGAAGGTGCCGTCCTGGATCTCGCCGAGGATCTTCTTCATCTCGGCGCGCGTCTGGTCGTTGATGATGCGCGGCCCTGAGACGTAGTCGCCCCACTCGGCGGTCTCGGAGACCGACCAGCGCATCTTCTCCAGGCCGCCCTCGTACATGAGGTCCACGATGAGCTTCAGCTCGTGGAGGCACTCGAAGTAGGCGATCTCCGGCTGGTATCCGGCCTCGACCAGGGTGTCGAAGCCCGCCTTGACCAGCGAGGCGGTACCGCCGCAGAGCACGGCCTGCTCGCCGAACAGGTCGGTCTCGGCCTCCTCGGTGAAGGTCGTCTTGATGACGCCGGCGCGGGTGCCGCCGATGGCCTTGGCGTAGGAGAGCGCGAGCGCGAAGGCGTTTCCGCTCGCGTCCTGCTCGACGGCCGCGATGCACGGCACGCCGCGGCCCTCCTCGTACTGGCGGCGCACCAGGTGGCCCGGGCCCTTGGGGGCGACCATGCACACGTCGACGGAGGCCGGGGGCTTGATGAAGTCGTAGCGGATGTTCAGCCCGTGGCCGAAGAAGAGGGCGTCGCCGTCCTTGAGGTGGGGGGCGATGGACTCCTCGTAGATCTTGGCCTGGATCGGGTCGGGGACCAGGACCATGATGACGTCCGCTTCCTGGACCGCCTCGGCCGGCGCCGTCACGCGCAGGCCCTGCTCCTCGGCCTTGGCGCGGGACTTCGAGCCCTCGTGCAGGCCGACCCGGACGTCGACGCCCGAGTCGCGCAGCGACAGCGCGTGGGCGTGGCCCTGGCTGCCGTATCCGAGGACCGCGACCTTGCGGTTCTGGATGATGGACAGGTCGGCGTCGTCGTCGTAGAACAGCTCGGCCACGGGATGTTTCTCCTTGTGCTCAGTCTTGGTGTGGTGCCCAACCTACGCGGCCGGGCGAGGGTGCCCGTCCCAACCCCGCCGCAACGGCGTGCGGCCACGGCGGGGAGGGTTCGGCGGGGTGGCCGGTCGCGGTTGTCGCCGCGCTCGGTCATGCGAAGCGCTCAGGCGGAAGCCCTCAGGGCCGAAGCCCTCAGGTCGAAGCCCTCAGGCGGAGCGCTCCAGCGCGCGCAGGCTCCGGTCGGTGATGGAGCGGGCGCCGCGCCCTATGGCGATGGTTCCGGACTGCACCAGTTCCTTGATGCCGTACGGCTCCAGCATCTTCAGCATCGCCTCCAGCTTGTCGGCGCTGCCGGTGGCCTCGACGGTGACGGCCTCGGGTGAGACGTCGACGGTCTTGGCGCGGAAGAGCTGGACGATCTCCACGATCTGGGAGCGGGTGTCGTTGTCGGCGCGGACCTTCACCAGGACGAGTTCGCGCTGAACGGCGGACGAGGGCTCCAGCTCGACGATCTTGAGAACGTTGACCAGCTTGTTGAGCTGCTTGGTGACCTGCTCCAGCGGCAGGTCCTCGACGTTCACCACGATGGTGATGCGCGAGATGTCGGGGTGCTCGGTGACGCCGACCGCGAGCGAGTCGATGTTGAAGCCGCGGCGGGAGAAGAGCGAGGCGATCCTGGCCAGGATGCCGGGGGTGTTCTCCACCAGCACGGAGAGCGTGTGCTTGGACATCGGTGTCATGCCTTCCTTGTGCCGGTGGCCGTCAGTCGTCGCTGTCGCCGAAGTCGGGGCGCACGCCGCGCGCCGCCATGACCTCGTCGTTGGAGGTGCCCGCCGCGACCATCGGCCAGACCATGGCGTCCTCGTGGACGATGAAGTCGACGACGACGGGCCGGTCGTTGATCGCGTTCGCCTTCTCGATGACCGCGTCCAGCTCGTCGGGGTCCTCGCAGCGGATGCCGACGCACCCCATGGCCTCGGCCAGCTTGACGAAGTCGGGCACCCGGGTGCCCCGGCTCGGCTCGCCCTGCTCGCCGTCGTGCAGCACGGTGTTGGAGTAGCGCTGGTTGTAGAAGAGGGTCTGCCACTGGCGGACCATGCCCAGCGCGCCGTTGTTGATGATGGCGACCTTGATGGGGGCGCCGTTGAGCGCGGCGGTGACCAGCTCCTGGTTGGTCATCTGGAAGCAGCCGTCGCCGTCGATGGCCCACACGGCGCGATCCGGCATGCCGACCTTGGCACCGAGCGCGGCGGGCACGGCGTAGCCCATGGTGCCCAGACCGCCGGAGTTGAGCCAGGTGGCGGGCTGCTCGTAGTCGATGAAGTGGGCCGCCCACATCTGGTGCTGGCCGACGCCGGCGGCGAAGACCGTGCCCTCGGGGGCCAGCTCGCCGATCCGCTTGATCACCTGCTGGGGGGCCAGCGAGCCGTCCTCGGGCTTGTCGTAGCCGAGCGGATAGGTCTGGCGCCAGCGGTCGAGCATGGCCCACCAGTCGGCGTACCGGTCCCCCGGCTCGCCCGGGCGCTCGGACTGCTCGGTCTGCAGGGCGACCACCAGGTCGGCCAGCACCTCGCGGGCGTCCCCGACGATCGGCACGTCGGCGGCGCGGTTCTTGCCGATCTCGGCGGGGTCGATGTCGGCGTGGACGATCTTGGCGTAGGGCGCGAAGGAGTCCAGCTTGCCGGTGACGCGGTCGTCGAAGCGGGCGCCGAGGGCGACGATCAGGTCGGCCTTCTGCAGCGCGGTGACGGCGGCGACGGTGCCGTGCATGCCGGGCATCCCCAGGTGCTGCGGGTGGCTGTCGGGGAAGGCGCCGATGCCCATGAGGGTGGTGGTCACCGGGGCGCCGGTCAGCTCGGCCAGGACCTTCAGCTCCGCGGTGGCGCCGGCCTTCATGACGCCACCGCCGACGTAGAGGATGGGGCGGCGGGCCTCGCCGATCAGCTTGGCGGCCTCGCGGATCTGCTTGCCGTGCGGCTTGGTCACCGGGCGGTAGCCGGGCAGCTCGGCGGTCGGCGGCCACTGGAAGACCGTCTCGTTCTGGAGGGCGTCCTTGGCGATGTCGACCAGGACGGGTCCCGGGCGTCCCGTGGAGGCGATGTGGAAGGCCTCCGCGATGGTGCGGGGGATCTCGTCGGGGTCCTTGACCAGGAAGTTGTGCTTGGTGACCGGCATCGAGATGCCGCAGATGTCCGCCTCCTGGAAGGCGTCGGTACCGATCGACCCCGAGGCCACCTGCCCGGTGATGGCGACGATCGGCACGGAGTCCATGTGCGCGTCGGCCAGCGGGGTGACCAGGTTGGTGGCGCCGGGGCCCGAGGTGGCCATGCAGACGCCGACCCTGCCGGTGGCCTGCGCGTACCCGGTGGCCGCGTGGCCCGCACCCTGCTCGTGGCGGACGAGGACGTGCCGGACCCGCGAGGAGTCCATCATCGGGTCGTAGGCGGGCAGGATGCAGCCGCCGGGGATGCCGAATACGGTGTCGGCGCCGACTTCCTCAAGAGCGCGGATGAGGGACTGGGCGCCGGTGATGCGGGGCGCCTGGGCCGGAACGGAAGTCGGCTGCTGTCCGCCGTTGCGGGCCCGCGGCTGCGGCTTGGGGGCCCCGGTGGCCTGTTCGGTCATCGCTTGTCTCTTCTCGGAGAGTGAGGGTTGACACTCGTCGGGGGCGGTCGCTCGGACGGGGCTGCTCATGTCCCGCTTGTCGGGGTTGTCGGGCTACCGCTGGTGTGGGCTCAGGTGCTGGTGCAACAAAAAACCCCTCGTGCCGTCAGGCAAGCGAGGGGAGCGCGCCGGGAAGGTCGCGGGGTGTGGAGCCCCGGTCAGCCGACGCGCTTTCCAAGTACGAGAATTCGGGTGCGCATGATGATGACCCTCTCCCCGTCAACCCCCGAGTGTCAAGTGGGTGGGACGGGCGTCTCAGCATCCGAACGCGACGCCGGATGCACCAGGGCCTCGGGCGTGCCCTGCTTGCCCGCGGTCAGCGTCCCGGCCCCGGGCCGCACAGGGCCCAGCGCGGTACCGCGCCGCACCGGCGGCGCGCCCCTGACCGCCACCGCGGCGCCCCTGCCCTCCGGGTGCTCCTCGCCATAGCCGGAAGCGCCCCCGCTGCGGCTCGACTCCGGAACCCCGTAGACCCCGCGGGCCAGCGCGGTGCGCAGCCGGTGCTCGTCCAGCGGCCCGGAGAAGACGGCGCCCTGGCCGTGCGTGCAGCCCATCTCGCGCAGCAGCGTGGCCTGCTCGGGCAGGTCGACCCCCTCGGCCACCGTGGTCAGCCCCAGGTCGCCGGCGATCCGCAGCAGCCCGGCGGTGATCTTCCGCTGCCTGGAGGACTCCACGATCCCGTCCGTCAGCCCCCTATCCAGGCGCAGGATGTCGACGGGGAGCCTGCGCAGCGCCGAGATCGCCGCGTACCCGCTGCCGAAGCCGTCCAGCGAGATCAGCACCCCCAGCCTGCGCAGCGCGCTCAGCCGGCGCTCCAGCTCGTCCAGCGGAATGCGCGGATCGCTGTCCGACAGCTCCAGGATCAGTGCGCCCGGCGCCCCCGGCACCCCCGCGTTGGCCGCGGGCGCGCCCAGCGCCGTGCCGCCGGTCGGCCCCGGCGCGGCGGCCAGCCCGTGCCGGGCCAGCAGCGCGCCGACGCTGTGCGGCTCCATGCCCGGCTCGGTCAGCCGCCGGGCGGGCAGCCGCACCGTCACCGGGGCCCCGTATCCGGCACGCTGGCGGGCGGCGGCCTGGGCGACCGCCTCCTCCAGCAGCCAGCGGCTCACCTCGGCCGCCCGCTCGCCGCCGATGCCGCGGGCCTCGCGCGCCGAGGCGCCCTCGGTGCGCAGGAATTCCGCGGGCGTGAACAGGATGCCCGCCTCCGAGCGCCAGCGCGCCTCCGCCGCGATCGCGGTGATCTTGCCGCTCGCCAGCTCGACGATCGGCTGGTGCAGCAGTGCGAACTCGCCGTCGTGCAGCGCGCTGCGCAGCCGCGCCGCCAGCTCGGCACGCTTGACGACCTCCGCCTGCATCTGCGGCGCGTACAGCTCCACACGGGCCTTGCCCGCCTGCTTCGCGCGGTACATCGCCAGGTCCGCGTTGCGCATCAGCGAGCTGGGGGTGATGCCCGGCTCGGCGAAGGCGATGCCGATGGAGGCGGCCACCCGCACCTGCGTGCCCTCGACCCGGTAGGGGTCGGAGAGAGTGATCCGCAGCCGGTCGGCGATGTCGTGTATGCGCAGCTCACGCTCGGCGTCCGGCGGCGCGCCCGGCTCGCCGTCGCCGCGGATGAGGACGGCGAACTCGTCGCCGCCCAGCCGCGCCGCGGTGTCGCCCGAGCGCACCGACTCGTGCAGCCGCCGCGCCGCCTGCACCAGCAGTTCGTCGCCCGCCTGGTGACCGACCGTGTCGTTGACGGCCTTGAAGCCGTCCAGGTCGATGAAGAGCACCGCCGTGCCGCAGTCACCGCCGCGGCGTCCGCCAATGGCCTGACGGACCCGCTCGGTGAACAGGGCGCGGTTGGGCAGGTCGGTGAGCGCGTCGTGCGAGGCGTTGTGCTGCAACTGCGCCTGGAGCCGCACGCGCTCCGTCACGTCCCGGCTGTTGAAGATCAGGCCGCCCTGGTAGCGGTTGACCGTGGACTCGACGTTGAGCCAGTGGCCCTGGCCGTGCCGGATACGGCACTCGATTCTCGTGCACGACTCCTGCTCGGAAGAGGTGGCCAGGAAACGGCGCAGTTCGTGCAGCACCTGCCCGAGGTCCTCCGGGTGCACGAGGGAGGAGAGTTCGGCGCCGACCAGGTCCTCGGCGTCGCGCCCGTAGACGCCTGCCGCGGCCGGCGAGACGTAGCGGAGGCTGCCGGCGGCTGCGGTGATCATGATGACGTCGCTGGAGCCCTGCACCAGGGAGCGGAAGTGGTTCTCCTTCTGCGCCAGCTCCCGGGTGAGCGTGATGTTGTCCAGCAGCATGATGCCCTGGCGCAGCACCAGTGCCAGCACGACCGTGCATCCTGTGTAGAGGACGACGCGGTCGATCTCGCGGCCGTCCACCGAGTTGTAGAGGATGCCCAGGGTGCACACGGCCGCCGCCAGGTACGGCGTCAGGGCGCTGAGCGAACCGGAGATCGGCCGGCTGGGGTGCGTGGCGCGGGCCTCCGCCTCACGGGCCGTGGCCAGCGGCTGCGGCTGCGGCGGTGCCGGGCTCGTGCCGCGGCTTCTGCCGACCCAGGGCGCGTACGCCAGCAGCAGCGATCCGGCGAACCAGCCGGCGTCCAGCAACTGGCCGGAGGCGTAGTGCTCGCGCAGCATCGGCGAGGTGAACAGCGCGTCGCACAGCACCGTCAGCGCGAGTGCGCCGACCGCGGTGTTGATGGCGCTGCGGTGCGCGGAGGAGCGCCTGAAGTGCAGGGCCAGCACCATGCTGACGAGGACGATGTCCAGCAGCGGGTAGGCCATGTTCAGCGCGGCCCTGGCCACCGAGTCGCCCTGCCAGTAGGCGGTGTGGGCGAGCGCGAGGGACCAGGAGAGCGTCAGCAGCGAGCCGCCGATCAGCCAGGCGTCGAGGCTCAGGCACACCCAGCCGGCGCGGGTCACCGGGCGCTTGGCGAGGACGAGCAGTCCGACGATCGCCGGCGGCGCGAACAGCAGGAAGCAGAAGTCGGCCAGCGAGGGCCTGGGGACCGGCTGGTCGAGCACCAGCTCGTACCAGCCCCACACCCCGTTGCCGAGCCCCGCCATCAGCGAGGAGACCCCGAAGAGCGCCCAGGCGGGGCGGCTGGCCCGCAGGCGAGCGCGCTGGGCCGGTGCCAGGTGGGCGGCGCCGGGCCGCTCGGCGTCGCGGCGCTGGGTGTAGGCGTACCACAGGCAGGATGCGGCGGCCAGCAGCGCGGCGGCGCTGAGCCCGAAGTCGCCCATGAACACGGCGACGGTCTGCGAGCCCCAGCCGAGGGCTGCTCCGATGGCGTAGCCGGCGCAGATGACGGCGAGCGCCAACTGCGGTGCGAGCCCTGTGGTGCCGCCCGAGCCTCCTCCGCGTGGCTGGGGCGGGACGCCGTCGGGGCGGCCCGCGGTTCCGTCCGGCCGGGGCGCTGCCCCCCTGGCCCGTGGCGGGATTCCGCGGGTCTGCGGCGGCACCGACCTGCCGCGTCCGGTGCCGCCTGCGCGGGTCGCGGGTGTGGTCGTCCAGTACGGGTCGCGTCGCGGGGCCGCTTCGTTGGTCGTCATCGTGCCACCCGCCAGGACGGGGGCCACTTGGTGGAGTCGGCGCGGGCGTCACGCACGGTGTGCGGTGGTGCGGCGCAACGCGCGTTGCGTGGCTGACGGTTGCGGTGGCGTGGAACGCCGTGTGCGCGTTCCCCCGTGCGGCAGTTCGTCCGTTGATCGTGCATTCGCCCGTCGCCCCCCTCGTGTCCGGGTTTCGCCCCCCGATCGGGACGATACACCAGGTTCGTCACTCAGGGACATAGTCCCAATACTGACCGTAACCACAAGAGGGAAGTTCGGAACAGGGTGCAGTCGTACGGATCCGTAGAGTGGCCTCTCGCGGCCTCGGGGGGTTTACCCGACCTACGCCACGGCCACCGTGTTCGCCGGCTCCTCACCGGCCGCCCAGCGCCTCAACTGTGCGCCGACGAGCCTTCTGGCCCGAGGGTGGAACGCCGAGGTGGGCCCTCCGACGTGCGGGGTGATCAGCACTCCGGGTGCTCGCCACAGGGGATGGTCCTTGGGCAGAGGTTCGGGTTCCGTCACGTCCAGCGCGGCCCGCAAGCGACCCGGGACACCGTCCCCGGCCCCCGGCGCGGACGCCGGGGTACCGGTCTCGGCCAGCAGCGCCCCGGTGTCGACGACGGCGCCACGGGCCACGTTGACCAGCAGCGCCCCGTCCTTCATCCGGGCCAGGAAGCCGGCGTCCACCAGACCGCGGGTCTGCTCGGTGAGCGGGGTCGCCACTATCACGACGTCGGCGAGCGGCAACAGATCGTCGATCTCGCTCAGCGGTCGCACAGGGCCCAGGTCGGCCACGCGGGGCGAGCGGGCGACCCGGTGCACTGCGGCGACCTCGAACGGCAGCAGCCGCTTCTCGATCGCCTCCCCCACGGCGCCGTAGCCGAGGATCAGTACCGTGCGGTCGGCGAGCGCGGTGTGGAAGCCGGTACGCCACTCGCCGCGGTCCTGGGCGCGGACCGCTCCGGGCAGGTCACGGAGGGAGGCGAGGGTGAGCGCGACGGCCAGTTCCGCGGTGCTCGCGTCGTGCACGCCGCGGGCGTTGCACACCCGCGTTCCGGTGGGGAGGCGCGGGATGGCGGACGCGATGTGGTCGATGCCCGCGGTGAGGGTCTGGACGACCTTCAGGCCCGTCATCCGGGCGAGCGGCCGTACGGCGACCTCGGCACCCAGGTAATAGGGGACGACGTAGAAGGCGCAGTCCGCGGGGTCCGCCGGGTACTCCTCCTCTCCGTTCCAGTACCGGTACGTCAGGGAGTCGGGCAGCCCCTCGACACTCTCCGGGGGGAGCGAGAGCCATACCTCCGTCGCATCAGCCATGAGGAGAGACTAAAGGGCGGCCACCCCACAGGTCAGGGGGCGCCTCTTGGCGACGCGTGGGGAGGGTGTGGCCGGGGCAAACGTGTGTGACACCCGGGCGCCCGCTAGTTTGGGGTCCGTCCCGGAGGGAGCAGGAAAGCGGTGGAGCGCAGGACGATCGGTGCGGCAGCACTCGGTGTGGGGGCCGTGGGTCTGGGCTGTATGCCGATGAGCTGGGCCTACTCCTCCTCGGAACAGCACGGTGTCACCTCGCTGCGCGCGGTGCACACGGCCCTGGACGCCGGGGTCTCGCTGCTGGACACCGCCGACATGTACGGGCCCTTCACCAACGAGCTGCTGCTCGGACGGGTGCTCAAGGAGCGCCGCGACGAGGCGTTCGTCTCCACCAAGTGCGGACTGCTCGTCGGCGACCAGCACATCGTCGCCAACGGCCGCCCCGGATACGTGCACCGGGCCTGCGACGCCTCGCTGCGCAGGCTCCAGACCGACACCATCGACCTCTACCAACTGCACCGCGCCGACCCGGAGGTGCCGATCGAGGAGACCTGGGGCGCGATGGCCGAGCTCGTGACGGCGGGGAAGGTGCGCGCGCTGGGCTTCTGCGCCGTCGGCGCCCGCGCGGACCGGCGCGCGGGCACCGGCATCCACGACGGGACCATACGGCAGCTCGAACGGATCCAGCAGGTCTTCCCCGTCGGCGCCGTGCAGGCCGAACTGTCCGTCTGGTCCAGGGAAGCCCTGGCCACCCTGCTGCCCTGGTGCGAGACCCGCGGCATCGGGTTCCTGGCCGCCATGCCGCTGGGCAACGGCTACCTGACAGGCGCCCTGACCACCGGCGGCGGCTTCGAGCCCGACGACGTGCGCGCGCGGCACCCCCGCTTCACCGCCGACATGATGGCCGCCAACCAGCCCATCGTCGCCGGGCTGCGCCGGGTCGCCCGCCGCCACGGCAGCGCGACACCGGGCCAGATCGCGTTGGCCTGGGTGCTGGCGCAGGGCCGGCACGTGGTGCCCGTTCCCGGAACGAAGAAGCCGCACTGGGTCACGGAGAACGCCTGCGCCTCGGCGCTGGAGCTGACCGAGCACGACCTCTCTCAGATCGCCGCCCTCCCCGCGGCCCGGGGGTCGTGGGACTGAGCCGGCGAGCCGGGGCGCCGCCTCCTCCCCGGCGGTCGACGAAGGCGGTGAGGGCGCGGGGTACTCCCCCGCGGCTGCTCCGTGTGGTCCCCTGGGAGCGTTCGGTGTCGAGGGGCCGAGGAGACAGAGCGTGCGACGTGCGACGGGTGTGGGTGTCGGGATGGCCTGTGCGGTGCTGCTGGCCGCGGGATGTTCCGGCGGAGGCGGCGGGTCGGGCGCCGAGCCCTCCGAGGAAGGGCGGTCGACCGCGGGCACCGGACCCTCGCGCGGCGCGGCCCCCGCGAAGGGTTCCGTGAAGGTCGAAGAGACGGTGACGACCGGGCTCGAGTCCCCGTGGGGGCTGGCGCCGCTGTCCGACGGGGACCTGCTGGTCTCGCTGCGGGACACCGGGAAGATCCTGCGCGTCGAGGCGGACAGCGGCAAGAAGACCGAGCTCGGCACCGTGCCCGGGGTCGAACCCGGCGGAGAGGGCGGGCTGCTGGGGATCGCGGTGCCGCCCGACGGCGAGCAGGCCGGCAGCTGGGTGTACGCCTACTTCACCTCCGCGTCCGACAACCGCATCGTGCGCATGCTCTACGACGACAAGAAGGAGCCCGGCGACCAGCTGGGCGCGCCCGACGTGATCCTCAAGGGCATCCCCAAGGGCCGGCTCCACAACGGCGGGCGGATCGCCTTCGGGCCCGACAAGATGCTGTACGCCGGGACGGGCGAGTCCGGCGACGGGCGGCTCGCGCAGGACAAGGACTCGCTCGGCGGCAAGATCCTGCGGATGACCCCGGAGGGCGAGCCGCCCGGACACGGCAACCCCGAGTCCGGTTCGGTCGTCTACAGCTGGGGCCACCGCAACGTGCAGGGCCTGGCGTGGGACGCCGACAAGCGGCTGTGGGCCTCGGAGTTCGGCCAGGACACCTGGGACGAGCTGAACCTCATCGAGCCGGGAAAGAACTACGGCTGGCCCGATGCCGAGGGCAGAAGTGACGGCAAGCGCTACCGGGACCCGGTGGAGCAGTGGCGCACCGCCGAAGCCTCCCCCAGCGGCGTCGCGGTGGCCAGGGGCTCGGTGTGGATGGCCGGGCTGCGCGGCGAGCGGCTGTGGCGCATCCCTCTCAAGGGCGGGGAACCCGCGGCGGAACCGCAGTCGTTCCTGAAGGGCAAGTACGGCCGCCTCCGCACGGTCGTCGCCGACCCCGGCACCGGTGGCGGCGGGCTCTGGCTGGTCACGAGCGAGACGGACGGACGTGGCTCCCCGGAGAAGGGGGACGACCGTATTCTCCGGCTTGAGGTGCGCTGAGAGGTCCGGGTGGTCTGGTGTTCAATCTGCTGGAGCAGTTGTTCGCACCGAGTCGCAAACACGCCGACGACGAGCGGCAGCGGCTGGAGCACACCCGCGTGGAGGCGGGCAGCACCGATCCGGGGGCGGGGCCGATAGACCTCTCCTCGGGGCACGTCCTCATCCGGCCGCCCGTGCCGCGCCGCTCCGCGCCGGGCGCCGAACCGGAATCAGCGGAGCCACCGGAGTCACCGGAGCCACCGGCGCCACCCGGCCCCCGACCCGCCGGGTCAGCGGACCGGCCCGGGGACGGCGGCCCCCTGCGGGGTGACCAGGCGTAGCCGGAAGGCCATGGCTGCCGCCTCGCCACGCCCGGCCACGCCCAGCTTGGCGAGGATGTGGGAGACGTGCACGCTCGCCGTCTTCGGCGCGATGTGCAGCCGTTCGGCTATCTGCCGGTTGCTCAGCCCCTCGGCGACGAGTTCCAGCACACCCCGCTCGCGGCGGGTCAGCCCGAAGGACTCGGCCGGGTCGAAGGCGGCGGGCAGGGCCTGTGGGGTGGGCGCGGGGTCCGCGGCCGGCTTGTCGTCGAGGTCGATCCGGGCGCGCAGCGCGAGCGCTTCGGCCTCGGCGCGCAGAGGCGCCGCCCCCAGGCGCAGCGCCGCGGCTCCCGCTGCGCGCAGCAGTTCCCCGGGGGAGCGTCCCGTGCCCGCAAGGGAGCGGCCCGCGTCCCCGGGCGAGCGGCCCATGTCCCCGGGCGAGCCACCCGTGTCCCCGGGCGAGCGGCCCGAGTCCTCGGGGAAGCGACCCGGGTCCCCGGGCGAGCGGCCCGAGTCGGAACCCTGCGCGGCTGCGGGTCGCCGCGCCTCGTGGCGCGGGGCTTGACGGCGCGGCGTCCCGGAATCCAGCAGGGCCTCGGCCCAGCGGAGGCGGGCCTGGGCGAGCGGGTGGGGACGGCCGAGGGGTTCGAGGGCGAGGGCGGCGGCCTCCCAGTGGCGCGGGTCGTTCGCTCCGGCCGCTCGTGCGAGGTCGGCCTCCAGGAGCAGTGCGTGTCCCTCCCACACGGGTGCGGGCCGTGGCAGCTGGCGGGCGGCGCGCCGCAGCGCGTCCAGGACGGGGCCGCGCCCGTGTGCGGAGCCGGGGAGACCGCGGGTCTCGGCCTCGTGCGCCGCGGCGGCCGTCAGCAGGGCCCAGGCCTGCGGGTAACTGCCGGGGCGGAAGCCCTCTCGCAGCGCACGGGCCAGCTCGGCGCGGGCCTCCTGGAGGTCACCGCGGCGGGCGGCGAGGACCATGGTGAAGTGCCGGAGCGCGACGGCTTTCTGCGGCTCCACGACGGGGGAGCTGCCGAGCGCGGCCACCACCTCCTCGACCGCCAAGACCAGCCGGGGCTGGTCTCCGCGGTCATGGGCCAGGTGGGCCCGCAGGAGTGCGACCCAGGCGCGCACGTCGGCGGCGCGGGCTGCGCCTTTGGCCTCGTCGAGGAGCGTGGCCGCCTCGTCCCACTCCCCCGTCGCCAGGAGGGCTTCCGCGTGGGAGGCGAGGGCGCCCGCGTAGGAGTTGGGGCGGTTGCGTTCGCGGGCGACGCGGGCCGCGCGGGCCGCCTCGGCCGCCGCCTGTTCCCAGCGCCCTGCCAGCTCCAGTTCGACGGCGATGTTGGTGGCGGCGCGGATCACCACGCTGGTGAGGCCGGCCTCGTCCGCCTCGTCCCGCGCGCGGGCCATCTCGGCCAGGCCCGCTTCGAGGTCGCCCGACTGGGCGAGGAGGGTGCCGAGGGTGACCCGGGCACCGAGCTCGATGACGGTGGCGCCGACGACGCGGGCCAGCTCGACGGCGCGTACGGCGGTGGCCAGCGCCTCGCGCCCCGGGCGGTGCACCATGCCCCAGCTCGCCGCGCTGGAGAGCACCTCGGCGTGGACCGCGGAGGGCGGCAGCCCCCGGACCAGTTCCTGGGCCTTGGCGATCTGCGCCCAGCCGTCCCCCTTGCCTGCCTCTTCGGTCAGCAGACCCAGTTTGAGCTGGAACCAGGCGCAGGTGAGGGGATCCCGGGCCTCGTCGAGCTGGGCGAGCGCGCGGCGGGTGAGCGCCTTCGCCCTGGTCACGTCGCCGCTGGTGCGGGCGGCGACGACGGCTTCGGCCAGCACCTCCATGAAGCGGGGCGGGCGGGAGGCCGCCGAGCCCGGCGACGGCCGCCAGCAGCGCGTGTTCGACGGCGGAGCCACCGCCGGCGGCGAGGCGCACCACGCGCTGGGCCGCTGCGGGCAGCGCCTCGACGCGGCCCAGCGCGTG
>NZ_JASKYT010000096.1:0-23561 GCF_041028275.1 Streptomyces sp. PU-14G | reverse complement strand
CCTGTGGGGGGCGGCTCCTGTGGGGGGCGGCTCCTGTAGTGCGGGGAAACGCGTGACGCGCGGGAAAGTCACGGGTCTTCACCCCTTCCGGTGGTGTGACGGACAACCGTCCATCGCGCGACGGGGGCGCGCATAGCGTCGTCCGCGTCCCGCCACCGAGCCGTTCGCGGCCGGTGGCACGCCGCGAAGAGGGTTGGGGGTGCGCACATGCGCATCGCACTGCTTACGGAAGGTGGTTACCCCTATCTGCGGGGTGAGTCCGCGCTGTGGTGCGACCGCCTGCTGCGCGGCCTGGACGGCCACGAGTTCGCCGTTCACGCCCTCAGCCGCAGCGCACGTCAGGAGCGGGCCGGCTGGTGGGAGCTGCCTGCGAACGTGACGCGGGTGCGCACGGCGCCGCTGTGGGGCCCGGGAGGGCCGGCCGGCGCGACCGTGCGCGGGCGCGGACACGGTTTCCACGGACGGCGCGAGAGGCGTCGCTTCCGTGAGTACTTCTCCTTGCTCGCCGAGGCCGTCTGCACCGCGCAGTACGGGGTGCGGGGCGGCGCGCTCCGGGGCACCGCGCCCGCCGCCGGCTCCGCCTCGGGGTCCGCCGCCGGGGCGCCGGTCGCGACGTCGCAGGCGGACCGTTTCGCCGCAGGCCTGTACGGGCTCGCCGAACTGGCGGCCGAACGCGAGGGGCTGAGCGCCGCCCTCCGCTCCGAACAGGCGGTACGCATCCTGCAGGCCGCCTGCCGCGCGCCGGGCGCGCCGCGCGCCGCGCACGGCGCGCAGGTCGAGGATCTCCTCGCGGTCACGGAGCGGCTGGAGCGCGCGCTGCGTCCGCTCTCGCTGGACTGGTACGGACTGCGGGGCGGGGAAGCGGGCCTGTCGGCGTCCGACCTGTGTCACGCGGTCGGCGCCGGGCCCGCCGCACTGCCCGGGCTCCTGGCCCACCGCGTCAGCGGGGTCCCCTTGCTCATCACGGAGTACGGCGTGCGGCTGCGCGCGCACTACCTGGCGAGCGCCGCGGGTGCGACGGGAGCCGTCGCACGCGGGGTGGCGGGCGCCCCGGTGCGCGCCCTGCTCGGCTCCTTCCAACGGCTGCTGACCCAGGAGGCCTACGCCCGGGCCCACGTGATCACCCCGGGCAACGCGCACGACCGGATGTGGCAGGAGCGGTGCGGCGCGGACCGCGCCCGGCTGCGTACCGTCTATCCGGGCATGGACCCGGCGCCGTTCGACGCCGTGGGGGAGCGGACCGCCGACCTGCCGCCGCGCGGCGGGTGCCGCCCGGGCGGTGCGCCGACGCTGGTATGGGCAGGGCGGATCGGCCCCGCCAAGGACGTGAGTACCCTGCTGCACGCCTTCGCGCAGGTGCGGGAGGCGCTGCCGGCGGCGCGGCTGCGGATCGTGGAGACCGGTGGCGCCGACGGCCGGCCGGGGCAGGCGACGGTGAGCGGCGACGGAGACGACGCCTACCTGCCGCTGTGCCGGGCACTGGCCGCACGGCTGTTCCCCGCGGATGCCGACGGCGTCTCTCCCGTCGCCTTCGACGCGGTGGGCAGCCGCGCCGTGCCCACCCTCGCCGACGCCTACGCCGCAGGGGACGTCGTGGTGCTCTCCAGCGCGGTGGAGGGTTTCCCCGTCTCGCTGGTGGAGGCCATGTTCTGCGGGCGGGCGACCGTCTCCACCGAGGTCGGCGCGGTCCGCGAGGTCATCGGCGGCACCGGCCTGGTCGTCCCGCCGCGCGACCCGCGCGCGCTCGCCGAGGCGTGCGCGGCGCTGCTGGGCGACCGGGCGCGCGCCGCACGCCTGGGCGCCGCCGCGCGTGCGCGGGCGCTCGAACTGTTCACCGTGCGGCAGAACGTGGAGACTTTCCGCGGCCTCTACCTGGAGATGCTGGCCCGTCGCCCGGCCGGTGCGCACGCACCCGATCGGACAGCCGCGCCGGACGATGACGTCGCCCACCAGGCGTCTTTGTTCGCGCGCCCCGCCGAGTCCCACGTGCCCGGCCGCTGGGCGGGCACGCCCCGGCGCGGCGCCGGTACCGCCCCTGCGAGCCCGGAAGGACGCCGCCTGGCGGGCACGGCCGGCCGCGCCGGCCGCCGCACGAACACCACTCGCGTCCCGACAGGCGGCGTCGCGCACACCCCGAGCTGGGCGGGACAGGACCGCCCGGTGGACGGGGCCCCCGCACGGAACGCGCCACCGCGGCGTGCGGCACCGGAGCGCGCGGCACCGGAGCGCGCCGCCGTCGGCGCCGAACCGGAGGAGGCGACGACCCCGTGAACACCCACCGCGCTTCCGTCGGCCCCGTCCCCGGCTCCGCCGACCCCGTCCGTGTGCTGCTGAGCCGGCACAGCACGCTGTGCGAACGGGCAGTCGATCCGTTGGAGATCGCCGCCGGGCTGGAGGCCAACGGCGTCACGGACCGTACGGTCGCCTCGTGCCGGCATCGTGACGTCTTCTCCCTCGCGGAGGAGCTGTACGCCCGCGCCCCCCGGCGGGAGGACGACGCACCGGCCCGCACGCCCGCCCTCCGCTCCACGTCCGCTCCCGGTCCCGACGCCGGCACGGACCTGAGCGCCGGCCTCGGCGCCGACCTGGGTGCCGGTCCCGACCTGGGCCTCGGCGCCGACCTGGGCACCGGCACCGGCACCGTTCCCGGCTCCGCGCACCCGGACGCCAAGGCGGAGTCCACCCGGCCCGCCCGCGGCCCGGCGGCGGCGCGGCTGCTCGCCGGGGCCGCCGCGCTCGGTCTTCCCCTGCTGCCCGGTCTCCTGTGCGCGGGCACCCTGGCCTGGCTCGTCCTGCTGGACGGCGCACCGCCCCCGGTGCGCGCCGCCGTCTGCGCCGTGGGCGCGGGCGCGGTGCTGGGCAGCGGCGTCGCGGCCGTACGCGCCGCCGCGGCCACACCCCGCGCGGCCGGTACGAGGCCGCGGCCGTTCCCCGTGCTGCCGTTCCTGTGCGTCTGCTGGCTGATCGGATACGCGCTCTACGGCGACTGGCTGCTGCGGCAACTGCTCGGCGGCGGGCCCGAGTTTCCCGGCAGCGCCCCGGCGCCGCCCCGGCCCGGCGTCCCCCTGAGCCTCGTGCTGGCCCTCGCCCCCGCACTGTGGTGCGCGCGCGGGTTCGCCCGGGGGGCCCGGCGCAAGCTCGCCGGGTGTCGCAGCCTGGAGGAGTTCTCCGCCCGCGTGCGGCCCCTGCTGGCGCTGGCGGTGCTCGCGTTCGCGGTGAGTCTCCCCGCGCTCCAGTGGGGGGCGCACACGGTGGCCGACGGCTTCTTCGCCGGGCCCGAGGCAGCCGACGTGCCTGCCGGGCCCACCACCGCGGCCACCGCCGCTCTGGCGCTGCTGCTGTTCGCCGCCCTGTTGCTGGGCGCGCACGGCTTTTCGCAGGCCGCCCGCGCCGGGCTCGTGACCGCATGCGGGCTGGAGGCCGCCGTCCTGCTGTCCGTCCAGGTCGCACGACTGCCCTGGTTGCAGGCGCTGGGCCGGCCGGCGGAGGCACTGGCGGCACACCAGGGCACCGCGGCCGTTCCGTTGGCGGCCTGCGGCTGCGCCGCCCTCGTCCTGCTGGCGTACGCGTTCGTCGCCCTGTCCCGCGCCTCCGCACACCACCGGGAGGCCTCCGCACACCACCGGGAGGCGGCGCCCGCGTGAGCAGCGCGCCGTCCTCCCGCCCCCGTACCGGCACGGGCTTACGAGCCCCCTGCCTGACATCGACAAGGAGCACAACCCCATGACCCACGCGCAGTCGGCACACCGAGGCACCGCAGGGCGGCCGGCCCACACAGCCGTGCGACCGCTTCAGGACCGCCTCCCGCACGAGGAGGTCACACGATGAGGGTGCTGCTGCTGGGCGCCAGCGGATACCTGGGCCGGTTCGTCGCCGACCGGCTGCTCGCGGACCCCGCCGTGCAGCTCACCGCGCTCGGCAGGGGGGACGACGCGGACGTGCGGTTCGACCTGTCCACCGGCAGCCCCGGGGCGCTCACCCGCTTCCTGGACGCGGTGCACCCGGGTGTCGTCATCAACTGCGCCGGTAGCACCAGGGGCAACGGGCGGGAGCTGATCCGGCACAACGTCGTGGCCACCGCCGCCGTGTGCGAGGCGCTGCGCCGCAGCGGCTGCGGCGCGCGTCTCGTGCACGTGGGGTGCGCCGCCGAGTACGGACCTTCCCAGTCCGGTTCCTCCACCGGAGAGGACGCGGTGCCGCGCCCCGGGGGCCCCTACGGTGTCAGCAAACTGGCCGGCACGGAACTGGTCCTCGCCTCCGGCCTGGACGCCGTCGTGCTGCGGGTCTTCTCGCCCATCGGGCCCGGCACCCCCGCGGGGTCGCCCCTCGGGCGCATCGCCGAGGCGATGCGGCGCGCGATGCAGCAGGGAGACAGCGAACTGAAACTGGGCGGGCTGGGGGTGCAGCGCGACTTCGTCGACGTACGGGATGTCGCGCGCGCCGTGCACGCCGCCTCGCTGTCGGCGGCCCAGGGCATCGTCAACATCGGCACCGGCCGAGCCGTGCGACTGCGGGACGCCGCCTCGCTGCTGGCCCGCGTCGCCGGATACGCGGGGGCCGTGCACGAGCAGAGCGGCGGACCGGCACCCGCCGACGGGCCTCCGGGGGCCGTGGCGGGCGCACACGGCACCGGGCCCGGCGGCCACGGAGGCCCTGGCGGACATGCGGGCCCCGGCGGACCGGCGGGTCCTGGGGGGCCCGCGGGCCCGGGCGCGCAGGTGCCGGTGATCCCCGCCCAGGCCCACGCCGCCCACGCCCTCCAGGGGGCCCACCACGCGGCCCACGCGCAGCACGGCGCACACCCGCACCACCCGGTGCAGCACCCCGCGGCCTCGCAGCACGGCCCGCACGCGACGCATCCCGCGCAGCCGGCCCCCGCGGCCCCGCCCGGCCCGCCTGCTGCGTATCCGTACCCGGACGGGTGCGGCGCCTGGCAGCAGGCGGACGTCCGCACGGCCAGGGACCGGCTCGGCTGGCGACCGCGCATCGGGATGGAGGAGTCGTTGGCCGACATCTGGATGGAGGCCGCATGCCGTATCTGACGACACCCCCGGGGCGGGCCCGCCGGGCGGGCGACGGCAGCGGGGTGCGTCGGCTCGGCCTGGGTGTTCCCGGCTGCGCCCACCCCATGCTGGCGCCCGCGGAGTGGGCGGAGCTCTCCCGGCCCGGGGTCGGCGCCTTCCCCGGGCCGGACAGGGAAGCGGGGCCGCTCCACTGGGTGGTGCTGGACATCGCCGACGGACCCGGTGCGCGCCCCGACCCGTACTGCGCGCCCGCGGCGGTCGCGTTGCGTTCTGCCGGTGTCGCACTCCTGGGCCGTCTCGACATGCGGGACGGTACGCGGACATTCGGCGAGCTGGTCTCCGAGGCGCACCGGTTCCTGGACTGGTACCGGGTGGACGGCTTCCACCTGGTGCACGCCCCCGGCGGCGCGGACCGGCTGGGGCACGTCCAGCGGTTGGCGGCGACCCTGCGCGCGCTCCTGGGCGGTGAGCACGAGGGCGGGCATCTCGTCCTGGCGCCCGGCGGGCCCTCGCACCCTGCCTACCTGGAGTGCGTCGACCAACTCGTCACCTATGCCGGGAACTGGGCGGACTACCGCTGGTCACAGGCCGAGGAGTGGACGGCGGCACACCCCGCCGAGCGCTTCTGCCACCTGGTGCACTCGCTGCCGCGTCTGCACCTGGAGGAGGCGTTGCGCATCGCACGCTGGCAGGGTGCGGGCACCGTCTGCTTCACGGACCGCACCCGCCGCGCGGGCCAGGACCCGTGGGAGACGCTGCCCGGGTACTGGGACGAGATCGTCTCGTGTCTTGGACCTGGTGTCTCGGAATGAGATAGCGCGTGGCAGTGTTACGAGAGGAACGGCCCGCCTCCGGGCGGGTGACTTCCCGCACGTCCCACCGACCATCGGAGTCTCCGTGTCACTGCCACCCCTGGTCGAGCCAGCTGATGAGCTCACCGTCGACGAGGTCCGCAGGTACTCACGTCACCTGATCATCCCGGATGTCGGGATGGAGGGTCAGAAACGGCTCAAGAACGCGAAGGTGCTGTGTGTCGGCGCGGGGGGTCTCGGCTCGCCCACCCTGATGTATCTCGCCGCCGCCGGTGTCGGGACGCTCGGCATCATCGAGTTCGACGAGGTCGACGAGTCGAACCTCCAGCGCCAGGTCATCCACAGCCAGGCGGACATCGGTCGCTCGAAGGCGGAGTCCGCGAAGGACACGGTGCTGGGGATCAACCCCTACACCCAGGTCAATCTCCACGAGGAGCGGCTCGACTCCTCCAACGTGATGGACATCTTCGCGCCGTACGACCTGATCGTGGACGGCACGGACAACTTCGCCACCCGCTACCTGGTCAACGACGCCTGCGTACTGCTGAACAAGCCGTACGTGTGGGGTTCGATCTACCGCTTCGACGGCCAGGCGAGCGTCTTCTGGAGCGAGCACGGCCCCTGCTACCGCTGCCTGTACCCCGAGCCCCCGCCGCCCGGCATGGTGCCGAGCTGCGCGGAGGGCGGCGTGCTGGGCGTCCTGTGCGCCTCGATCGGCTCGATCCAGGTCAACGAGGCCATCAAGCTGCTGGCCGGCATCGGTGAGCCGCTGGTCGGCCGCCTGATGATCTACGACGCGCTGGAGATGACCTACCGCCAGGTCAAGGTCCGCAAGGACCCCGACTGCGCGATCTGCGGCCCCAACGCGACGGTCACCGAGCTGATCGACTACGAGGCGTTCTGCGGCGTCGTCTCCGACGAGGCGCAGGAGGCCGCCGCCGGCTCCACCATCACTCCCAAGCAGCTCAAGGAGTGGATGGACGACGGTGAGCAGCTCGACGTCATCGACGTGCGCGAGCAGAACGAGTACGAGATCGTCTCGATCCCCGGCGCCCGGCTGATCCCCAAGAACGAGTTCCTGATGGGCAACGCGCTCCAGGACCTCCCGCAGGACAAGAAGATCGTCCTGCACTGCAAGACGGGTGTCCGCTCCGCCGAGGTGCTGGCGGTCCTGAAGAACGCCGGGTTCGCCGACGCCGTGCACGTGGGCGGCGGTGTGATCGGCTGGGTCAACCAGATCGAGCCCGAGAAGCCGGTCTACTGAGCTGATCCGCTCGGTCGCGCGGCGTTGCCCGGGTGGCGGCTGTCCGGGCGCTTTCCGTCCGTGCCTTCTGCCCGTGCCTTCTCTCCGTGTCTTCTGTCCGCGCAAGGGCGGTGCTCCCCTGATCACGGGGGCACCGCCCGTCGGCGTCGGCGCGGCCGTCACCGGCAGTGCGTGCCGTCCTCGGGGACCTTCCCGCGCAGCAGGTAGCCGTCGACCGCGCGCCGCACGCACGTGTTGTCACTGTCGTAGGCGCCGTGGCCCTCGCCCCGGTAGGTGACCTCCACCCCGACGCCCTCGCCCAGTTCCTCCTTCATGGCGCGTGTGCCCCCATAGGGGGTCGCGGGGTCACCGGTCGTGCCCACGAGCAGGATCGGATCGGAGCCCGATGCCCCCACCGGCGGGGAGGCCCACTGCCCCTCGACCGGCCAGTCGTGGCAGGAGGAGAGCCCCCACGCCGACATCGGCCCGAAGACGGGCGACGCCTCGGTGAAGTCGGGAAGCTCGGACTTGATCTCCCGCACGCCGTAACGCTGCCGGCTGTCGGCGCAGCTGATGGCTGTCAGGGAGGACTGGAGCGTGCTGTAGGTGCCGTCCTGGTTGCGCCCGTTGAGCGCGTCCGCCAGCAGCAGCAGAGTGCTGCCGTCGCCGTCCACCAGCGCCTCCTCCAGCCCCCGTGAGAGGAGTTGCCAGGTGTCCTTGGCGTACAGCGCCTGGGCGATCCCGCCCTCGGCCAGGGACTCGGTCAGCTTGCGGCCGCTGTCGGTGGGCATCGGCTCGGCGTCGAGCCCGGCCAGCAGATCGGTGATCCGTTGCCTTCCCTCGTCGGGGTCCTCGCCCACCGGGCAGTCCTCGCCGCGTGCCGCGCAGGCCTTGAGGAAGTTGTCGAGAGCCAGCTGGAAGCCGCTGGACTGGCTGAGCGAGCCGGCGACCGGAGTGGACCGGGGGTCGACGACGGCGTCGAAGACGGCGCGCCCGACGTTGCGCGGGTACAGATGCGCGTAGACACCACCCAGTTCGGTGCCGTAGGAGATGCCGAAGTAGTGCAGCTTCTCGTCGCCGAGCACCTGGCGCATCACGTCCATGTCGCGGGCGGTGTTCTCGGTCGTCAGGTGCGGAAGGAGCGTCCCGGCCCGCCGTTCGCAGCCGTCGGCGAAGTTCTCCTGGCGGGCGAAGAGGCGCTTCTCCTCCGTGTCGGTGTCCGGCGTCCAGTCGGCGGCGAAGTAGCCGTCCAGTTTCTGGTTGCTCAGGCACTTCACCCCCTCGCTGCGGCCCACCCCGCGAGGGTCGAAGCTCACCAGGTCGTAGCGGCCCCGCAGCTTCTCGTAGTCCCGGGCGAAGGCGGGCAGTGTGGCCACCCCGGAGCCGCCGGGCCCGCCGAAGTTGAACAGCAGCGAGCCGATGCGTTTTCCGCCGCCCTTGCGTTCGGCGGCCCGGATCATCTCGATGCCGATCGTCCTGCCCTTGGGCTCGTCGTAGTCGAGCGGAACCTTCAGCTCGGCGCACTCCCAGCGCGTCCCGCCCGGCAGCGGGGAAGGGGAGCCGGCGTCCGTGCCCTGTGCGGCGTTCGGCTCGGAACAGCGCGACCAGGTCAGCTTCTGCCGGGTGACGGAGTCGGGCAGCGCCGGGGAGGGAGGCCCGGTGGCGTGGCCGGAAGGCCGGGTGGAGGAGGCGGAGGGGGAGTCCGGGGCGCTGCCCGACGCGGAGGAGCTGCGGACGCCGGGGCGGGCCGCCTGTTTCCCGGTGCCGTCCGCGTCGTCGCTGCCGCTGCCGCAGCCGCTCGCGACGGCCGCGGCTGCTATGAGCGCCGCCACGAGGGCGGCACCGGGCCGCAGGGAGCGGGTATGGCGCATGGGACGTCCTCCCGTGCAGAGGGTGGGACGTTCATCGTGCGTACGGCGGGGCGGGCCAGGCGCGCTGTGTGGAGCGTTAGGGTGTACGGCCTTCCCGCGCTCCCTTGCCACCGCCCTCGTGTGCTGCAGCGTTCGGTTCGCTACAGCGCTCCCTGCCGCAGCGTTCCGTTGTTGCAGCGCTCCCTTGCTGCTGCCGCTCCCGTGACAGTGCTCCCCTGCCGCAGCGTTCGGTTTGCTACAGCGCCCCCTTGCTGCTGCACTGCCGTAATAGCGCTCCCTTGGCGCGGCCCTCCGTTGTTACAGCGCTCCCTTGCGGGTCAGCTGGGTGAAGGACAGCCAGCCGGGCAGTACCGGCAGCCAGAGCGTCATCAGCCGGAACAGCAGAACAGCCGGGGTCGCCACCTCCTTGGGCACCCCGAAGGCGATGAGCGCGGCGATCAGCGCGGCCTCGACGGCGCCGAGACCGCCCGGCGTGGGGGCGGCGGAGCCGAGCGCGTTCGCCGTCAGGAAGACGACGGCCAGGTTGGCGTAGCTCGTCTCGTGGCCGAAGGCGCGCACGCACGCGTCCAGGCACATCACGAACGCCAGGGTCAGCAGCAGCATCCCCAGCACGCCCGTGAGCAGTTTCTGCGGTCGCTGCACCACGTCCAGCATCCGCGGCACCACCCCCGCGAACAGCGAGCGCACGCGGTTGGAGACGAACCTGCGCAGCGCCGGGACCGCCGTGACGATCAGCACCAGCACGGCAGCCGTCAGCAGGCCCGCGATGACCGCCCGGGACGGCGAGAGGGTGGGCGTGTGCTCGGTGCCGGTGATGTAGCCGAACAGCAGCAGGAGGGTGATGTGGCTGCCGAGCCCGAAGAGCTGGGAGGCGCCGACACTCGCCACCGCGTGCCCGGGACGCACCCCCGCGCGCTGGAGGAAGCGCGCGTTGAGGGCGACGCCGCCGACCGCCGCAGGGGCGACGAGCTTCACGAAGGAGCCGGCGATCTGCGCCTGCACCGTCCGCCACCACGACACCTTCTCCGGGACGAAACCCAGCAGGGACATCGCGGCGCACACGTAGGTGAGCGCGGAGAAGGCCACGGCGCCGCCGACCCACGCCCAGTTGGCGTCCAGCACCACGTCCACCGGCACCTGCGAGAGCTGGGTGAGCAGGAAATAGGCGGCCAGGGTGCCGGCGATGAAGCTGACCAGGGTGCGCGGTCTGATCCGCTCCAGCCGGGCGGGCTCTATGGGAGCCTGTGGCCTGATGCGCAGCACCTGATGGCGGATCTGCGCCAGCAGATCCTCCTCGCGTGCCTCTTCCAGCGCCTCGTCTATGGCCTTCTTCTCGGCGTTCTTCTCCGCCCGCAGCGACTTGCGGTGCGCGCGGCCTCCGGCCGCCTCGGCCTCGTGTGCGGCCTCGCCGCGGGCTCCGGCCTCCCTCGCCTTGGCCTCCTTGTTGGCGCGGGAGGCCTCGATGACCGCCTCGCGCTCCCGCTCGGCGCGCTCCTTGGCGAGGTGGCGCAGGGTGGTGCGGGTGCTGCGGCTGAGCGCGATGGGCTGGAGCAGCGGGAGGCTGTCGGCGATGGCGTCGGGACCGAGCACGTCCACGGCCGCCGCCACCGCGCGTTCGGCCCCGACGCGCAGCCCGAGCGTCGTCAGCAGCTGGGCGACGTCCATGCGCAGGATCAGGTCGCCCGCGGCGATCTCGCCGCCGCGCAGGTCCGTCAGGTAGACGGCGCCGGAACGATCCACCAGCAGGGCGTCCCCGACCAGCCTGCGGTGGGCGATCCGCCGGGACTGCAACGCCTCGACCTGCTGCCAGGCCGTGCGCATCAGCTCGTCGCTGATCTCCTCGTCGGCCAGCGCGTCCAGGCTGCGTCCTGGCAGGTGTTCGTAGACGAGCATCACGGCGTCGGGACCGAGCTCGGAGGTGGCGATCAACCGGGGCGCGTTGGCACCGGCGGAGATCGCCGCGTAGGCCAGCAGCGCCTCCTGCTCCAGCGCCTGGCGCAGCGATTGCAGACTGCGGCGCTGCGTGATCCCGCGCAGGGCCAGCCTGCGCCAGACGCGGTAGAAGAACCCGTGTGCCTGCTGCTCGCGGTCGACCACGGTCACATCGAGCGGTGCCCCGTCCTCCAGGGTCACCCGGTAACGGCGTCCCCGGTCGTTGTGGTCCCGCTTGTCGGCGTCGCCCGCCTCCTCCACGCGCAGCGCGCCGACGGGCTTGAAACCCACCCTGCGCAGCCCCGCCAGCAGCGTCTGCCCCGTCGGCCGGACGTTCGGGGTGCCGACCGCGTACAGCGTCCCGTAGGCGATCGACCATCCGATGAGGATCGTCACGGCGATGGAGAAGGCGGTGGTGTACCCGGGCACCAGGACGGCGAACGCGTTCAGCAGCAGGACGCCCCACAGCACCACCCGCCAGCGGGGGCGGCGCGCCATGCCGACCGCCGTCATGTAGGCGATGACCGGAGCGAGGTAGCTGTGCACCGGTGTGGTGGCGTCCTGCGGGGTGATGGCCTTGGTCAGCGCGTCCCTGATCGAGTCCGGCGCCGCCTGTGCCACCCACAGGTCCACGGCCAGTGAGGCGCCGTGGGCGAGTACGGCGGCCAGGACACCGTCGGCGATGCGCAGCCCGTCCCGTTTGATCAGCCTCTCGATCGCGAACGCGACGGGCACGAGCAGGACGGCGATGCTGGAGGCCAGTCCGGTCAGGCTGATGAGCAAGTCGGGCGCTTCCGCGGTGCCCTTGTCGATATCCTGTTCGAGTCCTGCGGTGGTGCCGTGTGCGAAGTTGGCGATGGTGAGGACCAGCGCGATGCCCAGCAGCCCCAGCACCATCCGCAACAGGTCGGAGGGGCGGTGCACCCGGGCGGAGAGCAGCGGCTCGTCGCTCTCGATCTCGATACGGTCCCCCTTGGCCACTGCCTCCAGCTTCTCGCCGGGCGCCAGCGGCTCGGTCTTCCCTGCCCGCTCCGCCTCCTCGGACTTCTCCCCGCCCTCGGCCCTGCGCGCGTCCTCGGTCTTCTCCGTGTCCCCGGTCTTCTCCGCGTCCTCGGACTTTTCCGTCTCCCCGGCCTGCTCGTCCTCCCGGCTTCTCTTCCCGCCCTGTCCGGCCTTCCCGTCCGCTCCGCTCTCCTCGCCGGAGTCGGCCTTCGGGCCCGGTGCCGTCTCCTCGCCGGGTTCCGGCTTGCTCTCCTGGTTGCCGAGGGACCCGCCGTCCCCGTGGGCAGCACTGTCCGCGGCGGGTGCGCCCCCTGACGGGGGGCCGTCACCGTGCCGCTGTCCGGATTCCGTCTCGTCCTGGTCCCGTATCACTCGTCACCGCCCGGAAGATGGTGGCACGAGGGAAGACTCACCGGGAGCACGAGGGTGCATTCCGGGGTCCCCGGGGACGAATCGGCGGGCCGCGCGTGCCGGCTGTGGGCGACGTGGCACGGCTGTCGGTGGCATGAGGCAGCATGGCCCGTATGCCTGGAAAACCCGGAGGCGGGCGACCGTCCCCCGGCCTGACCGCACCGCCCGGGGCCGAACCGTCCGTGCCGCCCGACGCGGACGGGGCCGCCCTGCCCGAGCTGCCCGATTACGCGGAGCGCGTACTGGACGTGGCCGACCTGATCCCCGCCGGCCGCGTGCTGACCTACGGGGACATCGCCGAGTGGCTCGAGGAGGGCGGCCCGCGTCAGGTGGGCCGGGTCATGGCGCTGTACGGCGGCGCGGTGTGCTGGTGGCGCGTGGTGCGCGCCGACGGCGTGCCGCTTCCCGGCAAGGAGCGCGAGGCGCTCGCGCACTACCACGCGGAGGGCACTCCGCTGCGGGCCGCCTCCGCCGCCTCCGGCACCCCGGGGCACGTCCCGCGCATCGACATGCGCCGGGCCCGCTGGGACGGGGAGCGCGGATGATCCCGCGCTGCGGCTGCTCACAGTGTCCAGCTTCCGTCATGCGTCCCGGCCCCATGCACCCCGGAGTCCGTACGGAGTACCGCGGCCGTACGGAGTACCGCGGCCGTACGGAGTACCGCGGCCGTACGGAGTACCGCGGTCGTACGGAGCACCGCGGCCGTACGGGGTACAGGAGCGATGCGCTGCGGCACATGTGCCCGCTGGCGTAGCGTCTGTACCACCCCGCACAGACCTCCCCCTAGGCGATCCACGTGAGTCCCTCCCTTACTGCCGAGGCGCATCAGCGGTCCCGCGGGCCCGGCGCGTACCGGCTGGTGCGCACCCCGGCGGGACCTGTCGATCTCCCTGCCTCTGACGCGGCACAACGCGCCGTGGTTGACCACAGGGGCGGCCCGCTTCTCGTCCTCGCCGGCCCCGGGACCGGCAAGACCACCACGCTGGTCGAAGCGGTCGCCCGCAGGGTGTGCGAGGGCGCCGACCCCGAACGCGTCCTGGTGCTCACCTTCAGCCGCAAGGCCGCCGTCGAGCTGCGCGACCGGATGACGGCCCGGCTGGCCGAAGCGGCGGACGGCGCGGCTTCGACCGCGCCGCAGGCCACCACCTTCCACTCCTACTGCTACGCGCTCCTCCGTGCCCACCAGGACGCGGACCTGTTCGCCGAACCGCTGCGCCTGCTGACGGGCCCTGAGCAGGACCTGCACATCCGGGAGCTCCTGGAGGGCCAGCTCGCGCTGGAGAGCAGGGGCCGGGCGACGGTGCGCTGGCCCGATGAGCTGCGCGCCTGCCTGACCACCCGCGGTTTCGCCGACGAGGTGCGGGCCGTGCTGGCCCGCAGCCGGGAGCTGGGCCTCGGCCCGGCCGCGCTGGACACCTTCGCGCGGCGGGCCGGCCGCCCCGACTGGCGGGCCGCGGCCGGCTTCTTCGCCGAGTACCTGGACGTGCTCGACGCGCAGGGCGTCCTCGACTACGCGGAGCTGGTGCACCGGGCCGCGCTGCTCACCGAGCGCGGCGAGGTCGCCTCCTGGCTCGACGGCGCCTACGACGCGATCTACGTCGACGAGTACCAGGACACCGACCCCGCCCAGGTGCGGCTGCTGCGCGCGCTGGCGGGCGGCGGGGCCCGCACGCTGGTGGCGTTCGGCGATCCCGACCAGTCCATCTACGCGTTCCGCGGTGCGGACGTGAACGGCATCCTGGACTTCCCCGACGTCTTCCGGCAGCCCTCCGGCGCCCCCGCACCGGTCCGGGTGCTGCGCACGGCGCACCGCTTCGCGCCCCCGCTGCCGGCCGCGACCCGCCGGCTGACCGAGCGCATGCCGCTGACCCGGCTGCCCGCCGACGCGGTCCGCGCCCACCGCGCCCTGGCTCCGACCCCGACACCGACCCCGACACCGACCCCGGCTTCCGTCCCCGGCGTCCCGTCCCCCCGTGCCACGGGCCTGCGGGCCGGCGCCGAGGAGGGGCGGATGCTCCCTGAACAGGCGGGAGCGCCGCCGTCCGCTGCCGGCCGGGTCGAGGTGTTCACCTACCCGACGGCCGGCGCCGAGCTGGAGCACATCGCCGACCTGCTGCGCCGTGCGCACCTGGAGGAGGGCGTGCCCTGGGGCGAGATGGCCGTGCTGGTGCGTGCGGGCGGACGCTCGCTGCCCGTGGTGCGGCGCGCCCTGGTCTCCGCCGGGGTGCCCGTCGACGTGGACGGCGACGACGTGCCGCTGCGCCACGAACCGGCCATCACCCCGCTCCTGACAGCGCTGCGGGTCGCGGCCGAGGGAGCGCTGGCAGAGCGCACCGTGCTCCAGACTGACACCGCACTGACCCTGCTGACCTCTCCGCTGGGCGGGATGGACGCGTCCGACCTGCGCCGTCTGGGCCGGGCACTGCGCGAGGAGGAGCGCGCGGCGGGCGCCAGGGTGCCCCGCCCCTCGGACGTGCTGCTGGCCGAGGCGCTCGCCGAGCCCGAACGGCTGGTCGCCCACACGCCGCAGTCCCTGACGGCCTCGGCGGCGCCTCAGGGCCGCTCCGTGGAGGGCGCGCACAGCCTGGGGCTGCTGCTGCGCAAGACCCGCGAGCTCCTCGCCGGAGGCGGCACGGCCGAGGAGGCGCTGTGGACGCTGTGGATGGGGACCAGCTGGCCCGACCGGCTGGAGCGGGCGGCGCGCCGCGGCGGCGCCGGAGGCCGCAACGCGGACCGCGATCTGGACGCCGTCTGCACCCTGTTCGCGGTGGCGGCCCGCGCGGAGGAGCGCGGCGGTGGCCGGGGCGCCCTCAACTTCCTCGCGGAGCTGGAGGCCCAGGACATCGCCGCCGACACCCTCGTCCAGCGCGCGGTACGCCCCGACGCCGTACGGCTGCTGACGGCGCACCGGGCCAAGGGCCAAGAGTGGCCGCTGGTGGTCGTCGCCGGAGTGCAGGAGGGGCTGTGGCCGGATCTGCGGCGGCGCGGTTCCCTCCTGGAGGCCGACCGTATCGGCCGCGACGGTCTCGCCGAGCCGCTCTCGGCGGGGGCGCTGCTGGCCGAGGAGCGCAGGCTCTTCTACGTCGCGGCCACCCGCGCCTCGCGGCGCCTGGTGGTGACGGCCGTCCGCGCCCAGGCGGAGGACGGCGACCAGCCCTCGCGGTTCCTCGCGGAGCTGGGGGTCGAGCCCCGGCAGGTCGCGAGCCGCCCGCGCCGCCCCCTGTCGGTGCCCGCGCTGGTCGCGGAGCTGCGCGCCACCACCGTCGACCCGCGGGCCTCGCCCGCGCTGCGGGACGCGGCGGCGCGCAGGCTGGCCCGGCTCGCGGGGGAGCGCGACGAGGAGGGCTATCCGCTGGTCCCGGCGGCGCATCCGCAGCGCTGGTGGGGGCTGGCCGAGCCGACCCGCTCCGACGTACCGCTGCGCGCTCGAGACCAGCCGGTGGCGCTGTCCGGCAGCGCGCTGGAGCAGCTGGCGCGCACCTGTTCGCTGCAGTGGTTCCTCACACGTGAGGTGAAGGCCGACGAGCCGGCGACGGCCGCTCAGGGTTTCGGCAATGTGGTGCACGTCCTGGCGGACGAGGTCGCCTCGGGCAGCAGTCCCGCGGATCTGTCCGTGCTGATGGAGCGGCTGGACGCGGTGTGGGACGGGCTCGCCTTCGAGGCGCCGTGGAAGTCGCGGCAGGAGAAGGAGAGCGCGCGTGCCGCGCTGGAGCGGTTCCTGCGCTGGCACGTCATGGAGCGCGGAGAGGGCCGCGAGCCCGCTGGAAGCGAACACGGTTTCGAGGTGACGTTGCGGGCGGGCGAGCACGCCGTCCGCATCCGGGGCAGCATGGACCGCGTCGAGCGGGACGCCCAGGGCCGCGCCTACGTCGTCGATTTCAAGACAGGCCGCGCCCGCCCCACAGGCCCCGAGGTCGAGCGCCACCCCCAGCTCGCCGTGTACCAGCTCGCCGTACGGGAAGGTGCGGCGGACGCGCTGTTCGACGGACGGCGCCCCGAACCCGGCGGGGCCGAACTGGTGCATCTGCGCATCGGAGCCGCCAAGCGGGACGGCGGCGACACCCTGCCCGTGGTGCAGCGACAGGAGCCGGAAAGCGGCCCCCGCGGCGCCCCGGTCCCCGACGGCGCCTCGGTCCCCGACGGCGCTCCTGGGGGCTCCGGCCCTGACGCCCCACAGGGCGGCCCCGGTGGCCCCGGTGACTCCGGTGGCTCCGATGGCTCCGGCGGCGACTGGGTGGGGGATCTGCTGGCCACGGCAGCCGCCCGGGTGCTGGACGAACGCTTCACCCCGACCCCGGGACAGCACTGCGCCCACTGCGCGTTCCGCTCCGCGTGTTCGGCCCGCCCGGAGGGCCGCCAGATCGTGGAATGACCCGGCCGGTGGTGCACCGGCCGGGTCAGTGGGGCGGCCCGCCGGCGGGGGCGGCGGACCAGCCGGGGCGCGGCCATGACCCCGCCCCGGCTCGGCTGTCAGCCGCGCCCGCTAGCGTCTGAGGAGTGCCCGCACCACTCACCGACCCCGGACAGCTCGCCGAGCTGCTGGGCATCCCGTTCACCCCGGAGCAGACGGCCTGCATCACCGCGCCGCCCGCCCCGCAGGTCATCGTCGCCGGTGCGGGTTCGGGCAAGACGACCGTCATGGCCGCCCGCGTCGTCTGGCTGGTGGGCACAGGGCAGGTCGCCCCCGACCGCGTTCTCGGCCTGACGTTCACCAACAAGGCGGCCGGTGAGCTGGCCGACCGCGTCCGCAAGGCCCTGCACAGGGCGGGCGTCACCGATCCCGACCCGGCCGTCCCCGGCAGCGCGGAGGCCGGAGAGCCGCAGATCTCCACGTACCACGCCTTCGCCGGGCGGCTGCTGAGCGAGCACGGGCTGCGCCTGGGCATCGAGCCGTCCGTGCGGCTGCTGGCCGACGCCACCCGCTTCCAGCTCGCGGCCGGGGTGCTGCGCGCCGCCGAGGGCCCCTACGAGGCGCTCACCAAATCCGTCCCCGCCCTCGTCGAGGACGTGCTGGCGCTCGACGCCGAACTGAGCGAACACCTGGTCACCCCCGAGCAGGCCCGCGTCCACGACGCGGAACTCCTCGCCTCGCTCGAGGGCGCCCGGCTGACCAACGACAAACTCCGCAAGGTCCCCCAGGCCACCCGCGCCCGCGAGGAGCTGCTTGACCTGGTGGAGACCTACCGCGCCCGCAAGCGGGAACGCGAGCGCATCGACTTCGGCGACCAGATCGCCCTCGCCGCCCGCCTCGCCGGGCTGCCGGACGTCGGGCGGGCGCTGCGCGAGCAGTATTCCGTCGTCCTGCTGGACGAGTACCAGGACACCTCCGTCGCGCAGCGCGTCATGCTGGCGGGACTGTTCGGGCAGGGCACCGGGCACCCGGTCACCGCCGTCGGCGACCCCTGCCAGGCCATCTACGGCTGGCGCGGAGCCTCCGTCGCCAACCTGGACGACTTCCCCCGCCACTTCCCGCGCGCCGACGGCACCCCGGCCCGCCGTCAGTCGCTGAGCGAGAACCGCCGCAGCGGCGGCCGGCTGCTCACCCTGGCCAACGGCCTGGCCGCGCCGCTGCGGGAGCGGCACGAAGGGGTCGAGGCGCTGCGCCCCGCCCCCGACGCGGCCCGGGCGGGCCGGGTGCGGGCCGCGCTGCTGGACACCCAGGCCCAGGAGATCGACTGGCTTGCCGACTCCCTGGCCCACCTGGTGCGCACCGGCACCCCGCCGGGCGAGATCGCCGTGCTGTGCCGCGGCGCGGGCGACTTCGCCCAGATCCAGGGTGCGCTGACCGAGCGGGAGCTCCCCGTCGAGGTGGTGGGCCTGTCCGGGCTGCTGCACCTGCCGGAGATCGCCGACCTGGTGGCCGTCTGCGAGGTCCTCCAGGACCCCACCTCCAACGCGGCCCTCGTCCGGCTGCTGACCGGCCCGCGCTGGCGCATAGGCCCCCGCGACCTGGCGCTGCTCGGCCGCCGTGCCGCGCTGCTGGTCGCCCACCAGCGCGGCGGCTCCGGCGCCGACCCCGACGAGCGGCTCGCCGCCGCCGTGGAGGGCGCCGACCCTGCCGAGGTGCGCTCACTGGCCGACGCCCTCGACACCTTCCTGGAGAGCGAGGGACACGACGACGAGCTGCCCTTCTCCGCCGAGGCCCGGGTGCGCTTCGCCAGGCTGGCGGCCGAACTGCGCGAGCTGCGCCGCTCCCTGGCCGACCCGCTCATGGACGTCCTCCACCGGGTGCTGGCCGCCACAGGGCTCGAAGTGGAGCTGGCCGCCTCCCCGCAGGCGATCGCCGCGCGGCGGCGCGAGACCCTCGGCCAGTTCCTCGACATCGCCGCCGGTTTCGCCTCCCTGGACGGCGAAGCCACCCTCCTGGCCTTTCTGGCGTTCCTGCGCACCGCCGTGCAGCACGAGAAGGGCCTCGACAGCTCCCTGCCGGGCGGCGAGAACACCGTCAAGGTGCTGACCGCCCACAAGTCCAAGGGCCTGGAGTGGGACGTGGTGGCCGTACCGGGACTGGTCGCCAAGCAGTTTCCCAGCGAGCAGGCGCGCGAGACCTGGCTCACCCAGCCCAAGGTGCTGCCTTATGCGCTGCGCGGCGACGCGGCCACCCTGCCGTCGGCCCCCGAATGGAACGCCAAGGGCCTCAAGGGGCACGAGAACGCGCTGCGTGCCCACCAGGCCACCGAGGAGCTCCGTCTCGGCTACGTCACCTTCACCCGTCCCCGCAGCCTGCTGCTCGGTTCAGGACACTGGTGGGGTCCGGCCCAGAAACGCCCCCGCGGCCCCTCCGCTTTCCTGGAGGCCCTGCGTGCCCACTGTGAGACCGACCCCGCGCACGGTGAGGTCGAACACTGGGCGGACCCGCCGGAGGAGGACGCGGTCAACCCCGCTCTGGAGGAGTCCGACGAGGAACGTGCCTGGCCTCTGCCGCTGGACCCGACCGCCCTGGCCCACCGCCGGGCGGCTGCCGACGCGGTCCTGTCCTACCTCCATGGCGCACCTGCCGTCGGGGCCGTGACGGACGCCCGGAGGGAGGGCGAAACGGAAGCCGGGGCGGAACGACCCGGCGATGAGAGGGAGCCCGAAAAAGCGGCCGGACCGGGCGACCAGGGGGCGGCCGGGCACGGGACCGAAGGGGGCGTAGAAAACGGGTCCGGAGGGGCGGCCGGGCGCGGGACCGGAGGAGAGCGCGGATGTGAGCCCGGACGTGAGCCCGCAGCCATGGACGGCGTGACCGGCGACAGCGGCGCTGCCGGCCTCACCCCGGAAGAGGCCCGCCTGGCCGCGGCATGGGACCGCGACCTGGAAGCCCTCACAGGCGAACTGCGCCGCTCCCGGGCAGCGGTACGGGACGTACCGCTGCCGCGCACACTGAGCGCCACCCAGCTGCTGCGCGTAGCCGCCGACCCGGAGGGATTCGCACGGGAGCTCGCCCGCCCCATGCCACGCCCGCCGCGGCCCGCCGCGGCCCGCCGCGGCACCCGGTTCCACGCCTGGGTGGAGTCCCGCTTCGAGGAGCTGACGTTGCCCATGCTCGGCCCCGACGAGCTGCCCGGCGCGGACGGCGAGGGCCCGGATGGCGGCGAGCCCCCGGCCATCGCGGACGAACGGGACCTGGCCGCGCTAAAGGAAGCCTTCGAACGCTCCCCCTACGCCCACCGCACCCCCTACCGCGTCGAGGCACCGTTCCAGCTGCTGCTTGCCGGGCGCGTCATCCGCGGCCGTATCGACGCCGTCTACCGCGACCAGGCGGCCGACGGCGGTGTGATGTTCGACATCGTCGACTGGAAGACCGGGCGCGGTCAGGACGCCGACCCTCTCCAGCTGGCCGTCTACCGGCTGGCGTGGGCCGAGCAGCACAGTGTCCCGCTGTCCTCGGTCAGCGCGGGCTTCTTGTACGTACGCAGTGGTGAACTGGTCCGTCCGAAGCGGCTGCCCGGCCGGGCGGGTCTGGAAAGGCTGCTGACCGGCGGCACCGTCGGAGAGGGCGAGGCGGAAGCCTTCCGCCAGGGCGAGGGCGAATCAGTCGGGCACGGCGAGGCGCAATCCTTCCGCCGAAACCACCAGGCGCCACCCGGACCCCACACGGGCTCACCGGGCGAGGCCGGCTCTGTCGGACAGGGCGGCAGCGACACCGCCGAGCCGGGCGCCGGCCACCGTTCGGCTGACGAGTAATCCCCCGATGACCGTTAGGCTCGATGGCATGAGCACCACCCCGGCTCCTCCGGACAACGCCGTCCGGGCCTTCATCGACGACCAGCGTTCCGCCTTCCTCGCCGACCTGTCGGCATGGCTGCGCATCCCCTCCGTCTCCGCCGACCCGGGGCGTGCGGACGATGTGCGGCACAGTGCCGACTGGCTCGCCGCCGCGCTGCGCGCCACCGGCTTCCCCGTCGCGGAGGTCTGGGAGACCGACGGGGCGCCCGCCGTCTTCGCCGAGTGGCCCGCCGCCGACCCGGCCGGCCCCACGGTGCTGGTCTACGGCCACCACGACGTGCAGCCCGCCGCCGTCGCCGACGGCTGGCACAGCGAACCGTTCGAGCCCCAGGAGCGGCAGGGGCGTCTCTACGGGCGCGGCGCCGCCGATGACAAGGGGCAGGTGCTCTTCCACACCCTGGGCGTCCGCGCCCACCTGGCCGCCACAGGACGCACCGCACCGGCGGTCGGCCTCAAAGTGCTGATCGAGGGGGAGGAGGAGTCCGGCTCCCCGCACTTCCCCGCCCTGCTGCGCGACCACGCCGCACGCCTGGCCTGCGACGCCGTCGTCGTCTCCGACACCGGCATGTGGGACGAGAACACCCCCACCGTCTGCACCGGAATGCGCGGCCTCACCGACTGCCACATCGACCTGCGCGGCCCCGACCAGGACATCCACTCCGGCTCTTTCGGCGGTGCCGTCCCCAACCCGGCCCTCGAAGCGGCCCGCCTCGCGGCAGCACTGCACGACGAGGACCGCAGGGTGACACTGCCCGGGTTCTACGACGGCGTCATCCCTCTCACCGACGAGGAGCGCACCCTCTTCGCCGAACTGCCCTTCGACGAGGACGCCTGGGTCCGCACCGCCCACTCCCACGCGACACTGGGCGAGCACGGCTACAGCACCCTGGAGAGGGTCTGGGCCCGCCCCACCGCCGAAGTCAACGGCATCAGTGGCGGCTACCAGGGCCCCGGCGGCAAGACCATCGTGCCCGCCCACGCACAGCTGAAGCTCTCCTTCCGCACCGTCGCCGGACAGGACGAGGGCAAGATCCAGCAGACGCTGCGCGAGTGGGTCGCCGACCGGGTGCCCGCCGGCATCGAGCACGAGATCACCTTCTTCGGCGCCACCCGCCCCTGCCTCACTCCGCTCGACCACCCCGCGCTGCGCTCCCTCACCCGCGCCATGAGCCGCGCTTTCGGACAGCGGGTCCGCTTCACCAGGGAGGGCGGTTCGGGACCGGCGGCCGACCTCCAGGACGCCCTCGGAGTTCCGGTGCTCTTCCTCGGAATCTCCGTCCCCTCGGACGGCTGGCACGCGCCCAACGAGAAGGTCGAAATCGATCTCCTGTTCAAGGGCGCGGAGACGGCCGCCTACCTGTGGGACGACCTCGCGGCACGCTGGAGCGCGGGCTGAGACCGGGCCGGCCGCCCCTACCGAGAACCCACTGGGCGCCCCGTGCGGGCACGCCCGGCCGCCTCACCACACCCACCGACCGCCCCCTGACCCGCCGCCGGGCAGGGAGGCGCCGACACCTGGGGGAGTAGGAAACACACCGTGACCACCTCGACCTCGATCGACCGCCCGGACCGCCCCGAACGCTCTACCGGTGATGCCACCGGCAGCCCCGCGGGCCACGCCACCGGCTCCGCACCGGCCGCCCCCGAAGCGGAACAGCCGATCAGCCTCACCGCCACCGGCGGCATCGACCGTGCCTCCCACCACCGCCTGGACGAGGCCTGGCTCGCAGCGGCCTGGAGCCACCCCACCACCCGCGTCTTCGTGGTCTCCGGCGGTCAGGCCCTGATCGAGGACAAGGAGGACGGCACCACGGAACTCGTCACGATGCCCTCCTTCGACGCGCCCTTCACCGAGGCCCACCGCTACTTCCTGGGCACGGACGAGGAGGGGGTGCGCTACTTCGCGCTCCAGAAGGACACCCTGCCGGGGCGCATGGACGACATCGCGCGGCCCGCCGGGCTCCGCGAGGCGGGCGTGCTGCTCTCCGACCGCGACAGCGCACTGATGACCCACGCCATCGGCCTGGAGAACTGGCAGCGCACGCACCGCTTCTGCTCACGCTGCGGCGAGCGCACCGCCATCGCCGCCGCCGGTCACGTCCGCCGCTGCTCCGCCTGCGGTGCCGAACACTATCCGCGCACGGACCCGGCAGTGATCATGCTCGTCACCGACGAACAGGACCGCGCTCTGCTGGGCCGCCAGGTCCACTGGCCGGAAGGCAGGTTCTCCACCCTGGCGGGCTTCGTCGAACCGGGAGAGGCCCTCGAAGCCGCCGTACGCCGCGAGGTGGCCGAGGAGGCAGGCGTGGCCGTCGGCCCCGTCGCCTACGTCGGAAGCCAGCCCTGGCCCTTCCCCTCCAGCCTGATGCTCGGCTTCATGGCACGTGCCACCAGCCCCGACATCCAGGTGGACGGCGAAGAGATCGAAGAGGCCCGCTGGTTCTCCCGCGACGACCTGCGGGCCGCCATCGAGTCCGGCGAGGTGCTTCCCCCCTCGGGCATCTCGATCGCGGCCCGCCTGGTCGAACGCTGGTACGGCCGCCCCCTGCCGCAGCCCCGCCACCACGGCTGAACACGACGGTCCCAGCTCCGCCACCGCACCTGAACACGACGGCCCCCAGCCCCACTCGTGCGGTGAAAACACGAAGGCCCCGCCGGGCGGCATCGGTCCAGACCGGACCGGCCGCCCCACGGGGCCGCGAAGAGGGGACTTTCAGGCCCCCATCTTCTCCTTCACCTGCGCCAGGGACGGGTTGGTCAGCGTCGAACCGTCAGGGAAGAGCACGGTCGGAACGGTCTGGTTGCCGCCGTTCGCCTTCTCCACGAAGGCCGCCGACTCCGGGTCCTGCTCGATGTTGACCTCCGTGTACGCGATCCCCTCGCGCTGCATCTGGCCCTTCAGCCTGCGGCAGTAGCCGCACCAGGTGGTGCTGTACATCGTCACAGTGCCCGCCATCGTCCAGTGCTCCTTCGTCTCGTTCGGTGCCTTGGGTGAACGCGCGAGGGCACCTGGCCATTCCCCTGGACCCCATTCATACGACTAACACCCCCAGCC
>NZ_JASKYT010000095.1:0-21998 GCF_041028275.1 Streptomyces sp. PU-14G | reverse complement strand
ACGCCTTCCCCTGGCACGCGCCGCCCGGCCGCCCGCCTCCCGTCACACACCGCCCGGCCCGCACTCCGCGCGGCCAGGACCACCCCGGCGGCGGCGCCCCCGCACGCGCTCACTCCTCGTTGTGCGCGAACAACTTCAGCACCGGGACGCCCACCTTGTGCCGGGCCCGCGAGGCCCAGTCCCGGTGGAAGAACTCCTCCACCAGGTGGGGGGCCGTCAGGACGATCACCTCGTCGGCGCGGGTCTGCTCCGCGACGGACTTGAGAACGTCGAGAGGGTGCTCGTCGATGATCTGCCCGACCGCCTCGGAGCCGGCTTCTCTGAGCCGTTTGAGCGAGAGCTCGAGGAACTGTTCGGCGGGCCCGACGGCCTCACCGCCCTCGGGCTCGTCCCCCTCGTGCACGACCTGGTCCAGCTCGCCGAGGGCCACGTCGTCCAGCGCCCGCAGCAACCGGTCCTGGTCACCGCGCGGCTGGAGGAGGACGACGAAGGAGACGGGCTCCTCGCCGTGCAGTGTCGTGACCATCTCCACGTCGGTCGGCACCAGCGGCTTCTCGATCATCAGCACTGTCGTGATCACGACGGGCGCCCCTTCTCCTGTCGGAAAGAAACCATCCTGCGCTTGTCAGTCTGCCCAGCAGGACGAAAAGCGGAACGTCTCATTCCGCTCGATCCCTGCCTGCCCGCGCCCTGCGGTACCGCGTGAACAGGAACCCGCCCTCCTCCAACACCCCTTCGAGCGAGAACGCGTCGGGGTCGGGCAGCAGCGGTCCGTTCATGATCCGCGGAGCCGAGCCCGCCACGATCCGCGGGGCGATCGACAAGCACAGCTCGTCGAGTACCCCGACATCGGCGAACTCCCCCAACAGCGTCGGGCCGCCCTCCGTCAGCTGCCGCCGCAGGCCGCGCGCGGCCAGCGCCGCGGGCACCCGGGCCGGGTCCACCGCCGCCCCCTCCCCGGCGAAAACCACCTCGGCGCCGGCCTGACGGGCACGCGCCACCCGGTCCTCGGGGGCGCCCTGGCCGGTCAGCAGCAGCGTCGGCACGACGGGCTCGGTGAACAGGGGCTGCGCGAAGTCCAGCTCCAGACCGGCGCTGACCACGGCGATGGCGGGCACAGGGGCCTGCCCCAGCGCGGCACGGCGGTCGGCGAAACCGGAGCGCCGCTTCGCGGGCCTGTACCCCTCCTGACGCACGGTCTGCGCGCCGACGACCACGACGTCCGCGAGCGCCCGCAGCACTCCGAAGATCCGCATGTCCGCCTTGCCCGAAAGCGGCTGGGAGCGGCCCCCGTGGTGGATGGCACCGTCCAGCGAGGCGACCATGTTGCCGCGCAGCCACGAGCCGGCACCGCCGGTCTCCTCGCCCACCGGCGGGTAGGCGTACTCCTCGGCGATCTCCTCGATGCTCCACTGCGGAGCGGGCTGGCGGTCGGTGCTCGAGAGGAACAGGCGTCGCATGGGCCGCAGTGTGGCACGGCGCACGCCGGGCGGGCGGCACACCGCCCACACCCGGCCGACTAGCATGACAATCGTGTCAACGACCGAAGCGCACATATCCCCAGCCGCCTCCCGGCCCGCCGACGCCGCAGACGCCGACGACGGAGCTCCCGTCGCGCTCGCCGACCGCGAGCCGCACGTCCCGGCCGAGCAGCTGGTGGCCGAGATGGTGCCGCCACCGCGCTTCGACGGTGTGCGCTTCGCCACATACCTTCCCGACCCCGCGCAGCCCAGCCAGACCGAGGCCGTCCGGGTCCTGAGCGGGTTCGCCGACGGCCTCGGCGGCGGGGCGGGCCGTACGGCGGGCGCGCGCAGGCGCTGGTTCCGGCGCGAGCCGAAGCAGCAGGCCCCCGGCGGCCCCCGCGGGGTCTACCTGGACGGCGGGTACGGCGTCGGCAAGACGCACCTGCTCGCCTCGCTGTGGCACGCGGCCCCGGCCGCGCCCGAGCGCAAGGCGTTCGGCACCTTCGTGGAGCTGACCAACCTGGTGGGGGCGCTCGGCTTCCAGCAGACCGTCCGCACCCTGGCAGAACACCAGCTGCTGTGCATCGACGAGTTCGAACTGGACGACCCCGGCGACACGGTGCTGGTCTCCAGCCTGCTGGCGAAGCTGGTGGGCAACGGCGTGGCGCTGGCCGCGACATCGAACACCCTGCCGGGCAAGCTCGGCGAGGGGCGGTTCGCCGCGGCCGACTTCCTGCGGGAGATCCAGGGCCTGTCCGCGCACTTCCGCACGCTGCGCATCGACGGCGAGGACTACCGCCACCGCGGGCTGCCCGAGGCACCGGAGCCCTCCACGGACGACCAGGTCACCGACGTCGCCCAGCGGACCGCCGGCGCCTCGCTGGACGCGTTCCCCGCGCTGCTCGGCCACCTCTCGCGGGTCCACCCCAGCCGGTACGGCGAGTTGGTCAGGGGCGTCGGCGCGGTCTGTCTCACGGACGTGACACCGGTGCCCGACCAGTCGACGGCCCTGCGCCTGGTGGTGCTCGCCGACCGGCTCTACGACCGCGAAGTGCCCGTCGTCGCCGCCGGAGTGCCGTTCGACCAGCTGTTCAGCGAGGACATGCTCCAGGGCGGGTACCGCAAGAAGTACTTCCGGGCGATATCCCGGCTGACCGCGCTCGCCCGGGACGGCAAGGCTCTGGCGGACGCGTAACAATCAGTTGCGTCCCAAGCGGTGTGAGCACACTGGCGTGCGTGGTACACACACTCGGGTCACCTGTCCGCCAACAGGAGAGAGTGCCCGATGCCCACGACACGACGCCAAGCGCTGGCCAGAACCGGAGCCGTTGGGGCGACCGTCGCCTTCAGCGGCGCGCTCTCGGAATTGTTCACAGGGACCGCCGCGGCCCAGGCCACCGGCGGCAGCGCGGGCTACGGCCCGCTCGTCCCCGACCCCGACGGACTGCTCGACCTGCCCGAAGGCTTCCGCTACAAAGTCCTCTCCACCGAGGGTGACCGGCTCCGCTCCGGCGAGGGCAAGGTGCCCAGCAACTGCGACGGCATGTCCGCCTTCCCCGCGCGCCGGGGCCACGGCCACGGAAAGGGCCACGGCAAGGGGCACGGCCACGGAAAGGGCCACACCTGGCTCGTCCGCAACCACGAGAACCGCAAGGACTCGCGCGTCCCCGTGCCCACCGTCGAGGGGCTGACCTACGACCCCGAGGGCGAGGGCGGCTGCACCGTCCTCGAACTGGACGGCGACAACGACGTGCTGACCGAACGCGTCGGCATCGCGGGCACCTCGACCAACTGCGCGGGCGGCCCCAGCCTGTGGGACACCTGGCTCACCTGCGAGGAGACCGAGTTCAAGGCGGGCGAGGAGGGCTACACCAAGGACCACGGCTTCATCTTCGAGGTCGGCTTCGACCTCCGCCGCCCCACCTCGGTCGAGCCGCTGAAGGACATGGGCCGCTTCCAGCACGAGGCCGTCGCCTTCGACCCGCACACCGGCGTCGTCTACGAGACCGAGGACGCCTTCGACGCGCCCTTCGGCCTCTTCTACCGCTTCCTGCCCCGCAAGCCCCGGGGCGGTTACGGCTCGCTGCACGCGGGCGGCACGCTGGAGGCCATGCGCGTGCCCGGCGTGGCCGACCTGTCCTCCGTCACCGAGACCGGGACCACCTTCGAGGACATTGAGTGGGTCGAGGTCCCCGACCCGCTGGCCAAGGAAACCGCCATCCGCTTCCAGGACTTCGGCAAGGGCGGCATCACCCACGCCCAGAAGCTGGAGGGCTGCTACTGGGGCGGCTCCTGCGTCTACTTCGTCTCCAGCTACGCGCGCAGCGCCGAGGGCTCGCAGCGCGACCACTTCGGGCAGATCTGGCGGTACGACCCGCGGCGGCGGCGCCTCACCCTCGTCATCCTCTTCGGCCCCGACACCGACGTGCAGCTGCCCGGTGAGGAGCCCGACAACATCTGCCTCGCCCCCAGCGGCGGCCTGATGGTGTGCGAGGACGGCGCCGGCGCCCAGCACGTCTTCGGACTCACCCGGCGCGGCACCGTCTACCCCATGGCGCGGGGCGCCCAGAACATCGGCACCCCCGAAGAGCCCGAGTGGGGCGAGTTCGCCGGTGTCACCTTCGCCCCCGACGGCCGCACCATGTACGTCAACTGCTATACGCCCGGCACCACCTTCGCCGTGACAGGTCCCTGGCGGCACTGACACCGTTCCGCCCCCGGGGAGAGGCCCCGGGGGCGGGCCTCACGAGCGGCGGACCTCACGGGCGGCAGGCCTCACGGGCGGCAGGCCTCACGGGCGGCGGGCCACCACGGCGCAGGCGGCCCACGCGGCGAGCCCGGCCACCGCCAGCGCGCACAGCAGCGGCACCCACGGCACGTCGACGCCTCCCCGCGCGGAGGCACCGGACAGCGCGGAGACCGCCGCATGCGCCGGCGAGACGCCCGCCACGAGGGCCAGGACCGTCCCCAGCAGGGACGCCCCCACCGCGTAGCCCCGCGACCTGACGAGCGGACGGTTGCACAGCACCCCCACGGCCGCACCGACCAGCACACAGGTGAGGACCCCGCATCCGCCGGCCACGACCGCGGGCGCGACCGGGACGGCGTCCCCGCCGTCCGTGCTCCGCTGCTCGCTCACCGCGGTGACGAGGCTTACCGCCGCGCCTCCCACCGCAGCCGACGCCATCGCACCCGCCGCGACGCTCCCGAGGTGGACGCGGCCGGGACCGGTGGTGGCGGCGGCGCAGTGCCGGGCCGCCTCCGGCTCGGCCGTCACGCAGACGCGCACCAGCCACACCGCGGTGGGCAGCAGCGCGGCGGCGGCGAACCCGAGGGAGTCCAGCACCGGATCACCCGCGCGCACGCCGACCGCCAACAACCCCGCGTACAGCAGCAGCGGCGCGAGCCAGCGCTGCGAGCGCACGAGCACGGCGAACTGGTAGCGCGTCAGTGCGAGCGTCCCTCTCATCCCGGCCCCTCCCCCTTCCGCACGGAGCCTGCGGGACCCCGCTCCGGTACGCCCGCGACCCCGCGCAGTGCGTCGTCCTCCCCCACGCCGTCGTCCCCCCGTACGGAGCGCACGTGCCAGCCGGGGCGGGCCGCCAGCAGTGTGCGCAGGGCCGCGTCGGAGACGGCGGCGGGCACGGTCAGGAACAGCACGCCGTCCGGCGTCACCCGGCAGCGCGCACCGTGCGGCAGCCCGGCGGGCGCGTCGGTTCCCGGTGTCCCCCGCGCCTCGATGCGGAACATCGGCGGCGAGGAGCGCGGTTGGGACCCCGCGCGCCCCTGCGGGACGCTCCGCGCCCTCTCCACCCGGCCGCCCGCCGCGACCCGTACGACGGCGTCAGGTTCCGCGGCCAGTCGTGCGGGGTCGTGATCCACGAAGACGACCGCGCCGCCCTCGGCGACCCGCTCACGCACCACCTTGTCGAGGACCGCACGGGCCGCCTGGTCGAGCCCGGTCCACGCCTCGTCGAGCACCAGCAGGTCAGGACGGCCGACGAGGGCCTGGGCCACGGCCACCTTCTGGCTGCTGCCCTTGGACAGCTCCCGCATGCGCGTGCCGGCGAACTGGTCCGCGCCGAGCCGCTCCAGCCAGCGCGCCCCCTCCCGGGTGGCCGCGCGCCCGCGCAGTCCGCGCACACGCCCGAGGTGGGTGACGTACGCCGCAGCGGTCAGCGGCAGGGCGGCGGGGAACCGTTCGGGGACGTAACCGCGTGCCCCGGGCAGCCCCCGTACCCGGCCCGCGCTGGGGGCCTCGATCCCGGCGAGCAGCCGCAGCAGGGTGGACTTCCCGCTGCCGTTGCCGCCTTCGACGCGCAGCAAGGTGCCCGCGCACACCTCCAGGTCGACGCCGCGCAGTATCCACCTCCCGCCCGCCCGGTACCGGCGCCCCACGTCGTCCAGCGTGACAGCCCAGCTCATGGCAGCAACGCTAGCCGCTGGCAGACTGAGCGGGTGACCGTTTCGACCTCTGCGCCCACCCCGGAGCCCGCAGCCGGGACCCCGGAGCCCGCCGCGTCCCGCGAGCAGCCCGCCGCCGAGCCCGACCGCTCCGTCCTGCCCCTCGTCGTCCGCATCGAGCGGACGGACCCGCCCTCCCGCACGGACGCGCTCCAGACCGCGGCCCGCGCGGTCCTGGCGCTGCTGTCCGATCCGCGCACGGTGGAGGAGACGGGCGCGTGGCACGAGCGGGTGCGGCAGTGGGAGGAGCGGCAGATCCGCAAGGTGGTGCGGCGGGCACGGGGCGCCGAGTGGCGGCGCACGGAACCGCTGGGCGGGCTCACCGTGAGCGGCCACCGTGCCGAGGTGCGGGTCTTCCCGCCGGTGCCGCTGGACGGCTGGCCCAAGGAGCTGGCACGGCTCCAGGTCTCCGGCACCGACCTGGCCGAGACGGAGCCCCTGCACACGCCGACGGCGGACGCACCCGTACTGTGGCTCAACCCCGGGCTCCGGATGTCGGCGGGCAAGGCGATGGCACAGGCGGGCCACGGTGCGCAGCTCGCCTGGTGGCGGCTGGAGCCGGCGGCGCGGGATGCCTGGCGCGAAGCCGGCTTCCCCCTCGCGGTGCGCACGGCGCACGACACCGCGCACTGGCACGACCTGACCACCGACGAGCTGCCGGTCGTCCAGGACGCCGGGTTCACCGAGATCGCCCCCGGGGAAACGCTCGCGGTCGAAGGGGGCAGCCGGTTCTGCCCGCTCCCGCGCGGAACGCGGCAGTAGCGCGCGATCCCGCGTCGGCGTCTCGGCAGCCCACGGGCGCCGGACGTCGGCGCCTCATGCCTGCGTCTCGTACGCCCTCACGCTTCCGACGAAGCCCACGCTGCGGCTTCACCACCGAGCCCCCCTCTTGGACTCGGCGGTGTGTTCCCGGCGCAGCGGTGGGATCGTCCGGGACCAGCCAGTTCCGGTCGCCTGCCGCATATGCGTGCGCCTGGTGATGGAGGATGGACGGCAGCGGTCCAAAGCTCCGCGCGTGCCGTCCTTCTCCGGCCCGCTGGGTGAGCGCGTCCGCTGAGCGCCGACCAGGGGCCGAGTCCCGGAGTGAGAGCAGGAAGAGCGAGCGGGTGAACTGGGAACATTTTGCGAAGCGAATGGCGTCGATGGCGCGGGATCTGCTGGCGCAGGATTCCGTCGAGGCGACGCTGGAGCGGATCACGGATTCTGCGGTGGAGATCGTGGAGGGGTGTGACGCGGCCGGAATTCTCGTCCTGCAGGGCAGCCGGGTGCAGTCCCTGGCGCCGACGGACGCCGGTGTCGTCCTCAGCGATGAGACGCAAGGACGCCTGGGCGAGGGACCCTGTTTCGACGCGGCCCGCAGCGGCGTCGAAGAGCGCGTCTTCCGGATCGAGGACCTGACCGCATATCAGGACCGGTGGCCCCGGTTCGTCGCCGAGGCCCGCGAGCTGGGTATCGGCAGCATGATGGGCTTCCTGCTCTACACCGGCACCGAGGAATTCGGCGCCCTCAACTTCTACGCCGAGCGTCCCGCCGCCTTCGGTGCCAACAGCGAGACCTCCGGGGCGATGCTGGCCTCCCACGCCGCCGTCGCACTCTCCAGCGCCCGTCACGCCGACCAGATGCAGCAGGCCCTCGACACCCGCCACAGCATCGGGCAGGCCATGGGCATCTTGATGGAACGCCACCGTCTCAACGAGAACGACGCCTTCGGCACGCTGCGGCGGCTGTCCCAGGAACGCAACGTCAAGCTGCGGGAAATAGCCCGGCGCGTGTGCGAGACCGGAGGCGCCGTCTCCTGACCGGGCGGGCGTGGCCGTCGGTGTTCGGGTGAGGGGCTTGGCCGTCCGCTGCCGGTGGTATGCCGTCCACCGTGCCGGACCTCAGCCTGACAAGACGCGTGGGAAGGGAGCACAGGTGGGCGACGACGGGTTTGATCAGCTTCCGCGGCTGCTGACAGCGGCGGAGACGGCGCCACCGGTGGCGGCGGTGGATGTGGTCGCCGAGAACCTGCGGCGCCGGTTTCAGGCCGACCAGGTCTCCTTCCTCATCGTGGACCTGACGGGCAAGGCGGTGGTGCGGCTGACGACGGCTGCCGAGGTGGAGGCCGGAGGCGAGGCGGAGCGCATCGAGCTGTTCGGCAGCGTCTACGAGCAGGTGGTGCGCACCCAGCAGACGCATCGGGAGGAAACGGTCCAGGGGCAGCGGATGATCGCCCCGGTCACCAACCGCGGGGACGCCATCGGTCTGCTGGAGCTGCTGCTGCCCTCCGGCCAGGGCAAGGACGTGCTCAAGGAGGTCGAGGAGGCCGCGCACGCGCTGGCCTATATCGTGATCGCCAACCAGCGCTTCACCGACCTGTACACCTGGGGCAAACGCTCGCGGCCCCTGTCCCTGGCCGCGGAGATCCAGCACCAGCTCCTGCCCCCCTCGCTCGCCTGCGAGGCCGCGCAGTTCGCCCTGGCCGGGACTCTGGAGCCCTCCGAGTCGATCAGCGGGGACACCTTCGACTACACCCTGGACCGGGACACCCTGCACCTGTCGGTGACCGACCCCATGGGCCACGACCTGAACGCCGCACTGGCCGCTACCGTCCTCCTCGGCGCCCTGCGCGGCGCCCGTCGCGCCGGAGCCGGCCAGGCCGAGCAGGCAGCCCAGGCGGACCAGGCCCTGACCAGCCACGGCGGTGGACATGCCACCGGCCAGCTCCTGCGCGTCAGCCTGACTACCGGCCAGGCGCGATTGGTCAACGCCGGCCATCCCAGGCCACTGCGCATACGCGCAGACACCGTGGAGGAGATCCGCTGCGAGGTGGACCGCCCCTTCGGCCTGGCCGACCTCGAACCGGCCTCCTACCGCATCCAAGACCTGGACCTGCGCCCCGGTGACCGTCTGGTCATGATGACCGACGGCATGCTGGAACGCGGAGCGGAAAAGGTCGACCTGCTCGCCCTGCTGGTCGACACCCGCCACCTCCACCCACGCGAGACCGCGCTCGCCCTCACCACCGCCGTCCTGGACGCGGCCGGCGGACGGCTGCAGGACGACGCCACCGTCATGTGCCTGGACTGGCACGGCCCCCAGGAGATCCAGCGGCAGGTCAGTTCCGGCGCGGACACGGGACAGGCCTCATCCGGCCGCCCCACCCAGCCGTAGCGAGTGTCGTCAGGGCGAGAAGGCCGCAACGGCAAGGCGTCAGGGCCACGTCCATGCACCGGCTCTCAGCGGACGGACGGACGGACGCGTCGTGGCTGTCGGCGGAGGCCCGCAGTGTGCTCGAAGTTCCGTCGCGCCGACGGGGAGCTGGGGTGAGGCGGGCCGTGCGGCGCCCCGGTCGAGACCACAGAATCCGCCGTCCCCGCCGTGCAGGTCCGCCCACAGTCCGTCACCACCGCATTTTCGTTGCACCCTCTTCCCTCCCGCCCCTTGGCTCACGCGGCTGTCCGGCCAACACTGGGCGACCACGGGAGGGTTCGTACGGATGGGACGGGAGTGACGGGAGAGCGGGATGGCTTCGTCCGAGCGAGAGGGCGGCGGTACCCCCGGCCGCGGATTCTTCGGACACCCACGGGGGCTGGCGACCCTCTTCTTCACGGAGGCGTGGGAGCGCTTCTCGTACTACGGGATGAGAGCCATCCTGCTGTACTACATGTACGACGAGGTGCGCGACGGCGGCCTCGGCATGGACGAGGGAACGGCCAGCTCGCTGGTCGCGGTCTACGGCGCGGCCCTCTACATGGCCGCGATCGCCGGCGGCTGGGTGAGCGACCGGCTGCTGGGAGCGCGGCGTGCCACGCTGTGGGGCGGCTTCCTCATCATGTGCGGGCACGTGTGCCTGGCGATACCCCTCGGAAGAACGGCGCTCTTCGCCTCGATGGCCTTCATCGTCGTGGGCACCGGGCTGCTCAAACCGAACGTCACCGTGTCGGTCGGCAGGCTGTACGCGCCGGGAGACGCACGCCGGGACGCCGGGTTCTCCCTCTACTACATGGGCATCAGTGTCGGTGCGGTGCTGGCTCCGCTCCTGGTGGGCTGGCTCGGCCAGAGCTACGACTACCACCTCGGCTTCGGGCTCGCGGCGGCGGGCATGGCGGTGGGCCTGCTGGTCTACGTACGCGGCCGGCGCCACCTGAGCAGCACCGACCTGCTCGCGCCCCATCCCCTGCGCAAGCGGACCGGGGGAGGCAGGCCGCGGGCCGTGTGGCTGAGCGCCGGCTCGCTCGCCCTCCTCCTCGCACTGGTCTCCGTGGCCGCGGCGGCCGGTGCGGTGACCGTCGAGCGCATCGTGGACTTCCTCAGTGTGCTGGCCGTGGCCCTGCCGGTCGGGTACTTCACCATGATGCTCCGCAGCAGGCGCACCACGCCCGTCGAACGGCGCCGGGTACGCGGTTACCTCCCGCTGTTCGTCGCTGCGGTCTTCTTCTGGCTCATCCAGGAGCAGGGCGCCAGCGTCCTCGCCCAGTACGCCGACCACAGCACCGATCTGGATGCTCTCGGCTTCGAGATCCCCTCCTCCTGGTTCCAGTCCACCGGCTCCTTCGTCCTCATCGTGCTGACGCCGCTCTTCGCGGTGCTGTGGGTGCGGTTGGGCCCGCGGGCGCCGTCGGCGCCGGTCACGTTCGGCTCCGGGCTGGTACTGGCCGGGCTCTCCTACGTGCTGCTCGTCCTGCCCGCGATGCAGCCCGGCAAGAGCAACCCGCTGTGGCTGCTGGGCAGTTTCGCGGTGCTCACCGTCGGCGAGCTCCTGCTCTCCCCCATCGGCCTGTCGGTGACGACAAAGGTGGCACCTGCCGCGTTCACCACCCAGATGATGGGGCTGTGGCTGGCCTCCAACGCCGCGGCCCAGGGCATATCGGCCCAGGTCGTCCAGGTCTACGACCGCTCCCACGCGGCCGACTACTTCGCAGTGGTGGGCGGAGCCGGCGTCGTGGTGGGCCTCCTGCTCCTCGCCGCCACGCCCTTGGTCAACCGCAGGGTCGGCGACCTGGACGGCACTGCGGACACCCCTGCGGCACCGCCCGGGTCCGCCGGGCGGCACCCGACCGGGCCGCAGGTGCCCGGGCCCCGGCAGAAGGGAGCCTGAGCCGCAGGAGAGGGTGCCTGAGCCGCGGGAGAGGGTGCCTGAGCCGCGGGAGAGGGTGCCTGAGCCGTGGGAGAAGCAGGCCGTTGCGCTCTCGCCCGGGTCAGATCGTCGCCTTGGCCCCTGTGCCGGTGTTCTCCCCCGCTTCGGGTGGCCCCGGAACAGGGGCGCCGCTCAGAAGCCGTGATGGACGGTCCCGGCTTCGGTGACGGCGCCGTGCTCCAGACCCTGGGCCTTGAGGATGTCCGCGTACTCACCGCTGTCGATCAGCTTGTCGAGGGCCTTCGAGAGCGCGTCGCGCAGGGCGGTGTCCGAGCTGTCCACAGCCATGCCGAGCGGGATGTCGTCTGTCAGGTCGGCCTTCACCAGGTGCAGCTCGCCGTCGGAGTTCCGCGCCTGCTCAACGGCGAACGGAAGCTCGGTGATCCTCCCGTGCAGTGTGTCCGTGCGGAGAGCCGCGTCGATCGAGTCCGCTCCGCACACCTCGCTGGAGGTCCGCTTGACCGCCTCCTCGACGAAACCGTGGTTGAGGAGTGAGAAGTTCTTGCCGCACAGGTCGGCCTTCGACCGGATGTCCTGAGCGGTCTCCCGCGGGGCGACGACGGCGTACCCCACATCGAAGTAGTGGATGAGGGCCAGATCCCGCTCTTCCCCCTCGAAGTCGTCCGGGCCACCCGGCATGGCGAGGTCGTATGTTTCGGCGGGCGGTCCCGGCTGCAGGTCGTTCTCGTCCTCCCGGTTGAGGAGGCCGCTGAGCATGTCGCTGGGGTTGTCGACGGTGAAGAGCTCCACCTTGAGGCCCAGTTGGTCGCCGAGTGCACGGGCCAGGTCGGGGCCGATGGTGGGGGTGTCGCCGTCGGACGGGGGTACCGCGCCGTCGTTCACCGCCACCTTGAGGGTTCCCGGTTTCCAGAGACCGAGTGTGTTCGTCCGGGCGCTGCTGCTCGGGTTCGCTGACACCTCCGCGTCGTCGGACGGGGATTCGGCGAGGTGGACGACCGTTGCCGTCAGTGCCACTGCCAGCGCCACCGAACCGGCGGTCAGCCAGTTCCGCCGGTGCCGGAGCAGGGGAGAGGGCCGGGCAGACGGCGGTGCGGAAGACGAGGTGCCGGGCACGGTCGCTGGTGCGGTGACCCTGGCGGTCGGAGCCGCCGGGCCGTCCTCCGCACGCCGCCGTACGGTCAGTGCCGTTCCCTCCGTTCCCTCCGCTCCCTCCGCTCCCCCCGCTCCCTCCGCGGCGGCGGCCAGCATGGTGTCGAGCCGCTCGGCGGAGGGCCGTCGCGCCGGATCGACGACGAGGAGTTGCGTCAGTACGGGGGCCAGAGCCCCGGCACGGACAGGTGGTGGTACCTCGCCGTCGAGGACGGCCGCCATGGTGGCAAGGGCGGTCGCCCGCCGCATGGGGCTGTGGCCTTCGACGCAGACGTACAGCATGAGGCCCAGCGACCAGAGGTCCGAGGCGGGGTCGTCGTCCTTGCCCCTGATGCGTTCGGGGGCGATGTACTCGGGTGTGCCGATGAGCTCACCGGTCGCGGTCAGCGTCGCGGACGCTCCCGTGGCCAGGGCCGGATCGGTCCGCTGGAGGGCGGCGATGCCGAAGTCGGTGAGCACCGCGTTGCCGTCCGGGCGCAGCAGCACATTGGCGGGTTTCACGTCGCGGTGGCAGATTCCGGCGGCGTGTGCAGTGCGCAGTGCGGCGAGCACCTGCCGGCCGACACGAGCGCCCTCCCGCGGCTCCATCCGCGTCCCCTGGTCCAGAAGATCCGCCAGGCTGCCGCCCGGCACAAGCTCCATCACGAGCCAGGGGAAGGAGCCCGCGGTGTCCTCCACGACATGGTGGATCGTCACCACGTGCGGGTCGCTGATCCGAGCCAGTGCACGGGCTTCACGCAGCACGCGTTCGCGCAGCACTCCGGACGCCCCGGCGCCCTCGGCAGCGGGACCGTGGGCAGGTGGGGTGACCTGTTTGACGGCGACTTCCCGGTGCAGCACCCGGTCACGCGCCCGCCACACGGTGCCCATCCCGCCACGGCCCAGGCGTTCCGCCAACTCGAAGCGCTCGCCTACGACTTCACCACTGCGGCCCTCGACCATGGGTGCAGAGTAGTGGCTCGTCCGTGCCCCGGCACCACATCTGCCACGTCCGCACAGCATCCGGGACGCAGCGCACGACTCGACCGCACTCCCTTGCGCCTCGGCCGCGACGCCTCTGTGGTGCCGCCCCGGTTGTGCCGTGCCGCCCCGGCCGTGCCACCTCGGCCGCGCCCCCCGGTCGTGCCGCACGGCTCCGACGCGAGGACCGTCGGGGAGCAGCCGACCGGTCAGCCGGCCACCCGGTCGCCGACGAGGACGGGGCAGGAGCGTGCGTGAGTCCTCTCCGAGACTGAGCCGAGCGGAGAGGCCCACCGCACGCGCCCTGCCCCACGGCCAGGCGGAGGGCGCCGGCCGTATCCGGTCTGCTTCCGGCGTCACTCCCCGGAGAGATCACCCACCGTGACCGGGAACTTGTCGAGCGTGGCGATCGGCTCGTTCCTGTCCGGATAGACCAGCTCAATCGGGTTCTGCAACTTGTACGGCGCCCCCTCGGGCGGGAAGTTGTCGAGCTGCCCGACGAGCTTGCCGGGGTTCTTCGTCGTCAGCACCAGGGGTTCAGCCCGCGCGGTCCTGACCTGTGCCTGCTGAGGCGGGTCCTCGATCGTCACGTTGAGGTCGAGGAACAGGACCTGTTCGAGCTTCGGGGGGAACCCCGTGGTGAGCCTGATGAGGTTCTCCGGGTTCACCTCCGCGTCCTTCTTGTCGAGGGTGATCCGGCCGGGCAGGGCCTGCGCGGCCATGCTGCGGGCGGAGTGCGGCGTGCCGGTGAGGTGGAAGCGGGGGACGGCGACGCGGACCGCTTCGGCCGGGTTCTTGCCCGGCGCCTTGCTGATCTCGAAGCGCAGGTCACCCGTCAGGTCGACGGTGTAGGTGTGCTCTCCGAGCTTGATCTGGGTGCCCTTCGCGGTCACGTCCAGATCGAAGGACTCACCGGGGGCCGGGGGCTTGAGCTGGGGCATGAGAAAACCTCTCACTGTAGAGGGCTGAGGTGCTCTGACACCGCCGTTATGCCCGTAGACCACTCAAACAGCCGAAAAAGCGGGTCAACAACCCGAAAGGACTGTAAGCCGTATGAGGGTAAAGTATGACGATAAACCCTGAATGCCTGTCGTATGGCGGTCGAACGGCCCGTCGGACCGGCTCCCTCGTCCCGGGGTCGAAACCTGCCGCTGCCCGGGGCGCAGTTTGCGCCCGCGGGCGTGACGGCGGAGCATCCGGCGTCGCGCTCGGCATGCGTCGCGCTCGGCATGCTGACGTGCTGCCGCATCCCTGACAGGCGGCGCTGGGCCCGAAGCAGCGCGCGCCCGGCGGCAGCGGCTTCCTGCCCCGCACCGGGGGCTCCCACCCGCGCGTGCCCTCCGCGCGAGCCCTCCTGGTCAGGCGGACACCGTGGCTCGGAGCGGCGGACGGGCCGGCCGGCCGGCCGAGGGGCCGTACGAGGGGTCGTGGGCGACACCCGGGGGCGTTGCTTTACATGAGCGTATGAGCGGCTGAGCATCCGATATGAACAGCGGTGCCCCACGGCACGGCTGACGGAGTGACAGCGACCAGCGCCAGGGAGCCCACAGTGCGTGCAGCGGTGATGACGGCGAGCGTGGCAGCGCTGGCCGTGACGGTGGCACCCGCCGCGCCTGTGGCGGCGGCGCCCGCCGGGGCGGTGACGGAGGCGGTGGGGGTCACCAGGGCGGCGGCGGAGGCGGCCCACACAGGGGTGGAGTGGGGCGGGTGCCCAGAGGTGGAGCACCTGCCCGGCCCTGTGGAGTGCGGGACGGTCGAGGTACCCGTCGACTACCGCGAGCCGGACGGTGAGCGGGTCTCGCTGACCGTCAGCAGGGCGCGGGCCACGGGCAAGCCGCAGGAGCGGCTGGGGCCGCTCGTCTACAACCCCGGCGGACCCGGCGGAAGCGGAATGAGCTTCCCCCTCTACCCGAGGCTGGGCGGCCTGTGGAAGCGGCTGAACGAACGGTACGACTTCGTCGGGTACGCCCCGCGCGGGGTCGGGCGTTCCGATCCGCTGTCGTGCCAGGACCCCGAGGAGTTCGCGAAGGGCCCGAACCCGTCTCCGCGGCACCCCTCGGCCGCCTTCAAGGAGAAGATGCGGGAGAAGGCCGCCGCCTACGCGGAGGGCTGCGCCAAGGCGCAGCCCACGAGGCTGCCGCACTACACGACGGCGAACAACGCCAGGGATCTGGACGTGGTGCGCGCCGCGCTGGGGCAGCGGAAGCTGAGTTACCTGGGTGTCTCGTACGGGACCTACATCGGCTCGGTGTACGCGACGCTCTTCCCCGGGCACGTCGGCCGGCTGGTGCTGGACAGCGTGGTCAACCCCTCGTCGGACAGCGTGTGGTACCGGGCCAACCTGGAGCAGAACCGCGCCTTCGAGCGCCGCTGGGGCGACTGGAAAAGCTGGGTGGCGCGGCACCATGACACGTACCGCCTGGGAACGACGGCCGAGGAGGTGCAGAAGTCCTTCGACGCGGCCATGGCGGCGGTGCGGCGAGACCCTCCGGGCGGCACGGTGGGGCAGAAGGAGCTGGTGGCCGCGTTTTTGAACACCGGGTACGCGGACGCCTTCTGGGCACCGTACGCACGGGCGCTGGCCTCGTACACGGCCGGGGACCCGAAGCCGCTGGTGAGCCTGGCGGCACCCGAGAAGGCGGCGGCGAAGGGCGAGGAGAACGGCAACGCCGTCTACAACGCGGTCGAGTGCCAGGACGCGCCCTGGCCGCGCGACTGGGACCGCTGGGACCTGGACAACACGGCCTCGGCGGCCGTCGCCCCGTTCAACACCTGGGAGAACGCCTGGATGAACCTGCCGTGCGCCTACTGGAGGACCGAGCCGTCCCACCCCGTGGAGGTGGGCACCGGGCCGGGCGAGCTGCCAGAAGTGCTGCTGGTGGCCGCGACCCGGGACGCGGCCACCCCGTACGAGGGGGCGCTGGAGACCCGGCGCAGGCTGGCGGGCTCCTCGCTGGTGACGGAGCAGGGCGCGGGCAACCACGGGGGGAGCGGCGGCAACGCGTGCGTCGACGCGCACGTGGAGCGGTACCTGTTCGAGGGCAGGACACCCGGACATCACGCCGAGTGCGCCGCCCGGCCCGAGCCGAAGCCCGGTGGGCGGCACCGGGCGGGGGCCAGGCCGGCCTCCCACACCCGGGCCGCCCGCTGAGCGGGGGCTGAGGCTACGCCAGCCCGGCCACCAGTTCGGCGACCGGCTTGCGGCGGCCGGTGTAGAACGGAATCTCCTCGCGGACGTGCCGCCGCGCCTCAGAGCCGCGCAGGTGCCGCATGAGGTCGACGATGCGGTGCAGTTCGTCCGCCTCGAAGGCGAGGATCCACTCGTAGTCGCCCAGCGAGAACGCCGGAACGGTGTTGGCCCGCACGTCGGGGAAGCCGCGCGCCATCTTGCCGTGGTCGGCGAGCATCCGGCGGCGGTCCTCGTCCGGCAGCAGGTACCACTCATAGGAGCGCACGAACGGGTAGACGCTCACGTAGTCGCGCGGCTGCTCGTCGGCGAGGAAAGCCGGGATGTGGGACTTGTTGAACTCGGCGGGACGGTGCAGCGCCATGTTCGACCAGACGGGCTCCAGCGCGCGGCCCAGCCTGGTGCGGCGGAAGCGGTTGTAGGCGTCCTGGAGGGCGTCCGACTCCTCCGCGTGCCACCAGATCATCACGTCCGCGTCGGCGCGCAGCCCCGAGACGTCATAGGTGCCGCGGACCACGACGTCCTTGGCGGCGAGCTGACCGAACAGCTCCTCCACCTCGTCCGCGTACCCGGCACGGTCCTCGGGCAGCACGTCGCGCAGCTTGAAGACGGACCAGAGGGTGTAGCGGATGACCTCGTTGAGGTCCTTGGCCTTCTTGCCCGCGTTGGGGGCCTTCGGCTGTGCGTCGGTCATGGCTCTCTTCTCTGTTCTCGTTCGCCGGTCTCCCCTGCCTGGGGGACCGTCCGGTCGGCGGGATGCTGGAGGAGATGGAGGGCCGCGCGGCGGCCCGCGGCGACACAGGCGGGGACGCCCACGCCCTCGTAGACCGCGCCGGCGACGGCCAGCCCGGGGACCCGGCCGACGGATTCCTTGATCTGCGACACCCGCTCCAGGTGCCCCACCGGATACTGCGGCAGACCACCCCGCCAGCGGGTGACCAGCGTGTCGACCGGGCGGGCCGCCAGCCCGGTGGCGGCGCGCAGGTCGCCCAGGGACAGCTCGACCAGATCGGCGTCGTCCCTCTCGAGCACCTGCTCCTCGCCGTGCCGGCCGAGCGAGGTGCGCAGGACGAACAGGTCGGGATCCTGCTCGGCGACCCAGCCCCACTTGCGGGTGGAGAAGGTGGCCGCCTTGATCGCGCGCCCGTCCACCGGCGGCACCAGGAAGCCGCTGCCGTCCGGCAGGCCCTCGCAGTCGGCCCGGCGGAAGGCCAGGGTGACCAGCGCCATCGAGGCGTACGCGACCTGGTCGAGACCGGCCGCGGCGGCCGGCGCGTGCGGGGCCAGCAGACGGGCCGCCGCGGGTGCCGGCGCGGCCACCACGACCGCGTCGCCGCGCACCGTTTCGTGGTCGGTGACCGCGATCCAGACCCGGGCGCCTTCCTCGCCCGCCGTACGGCGCAGCTCCCGCACCGGCGTGCTCAGCCGGATGTCGGCGCCCTTGGCCGTGCAGGCGTCGGCCACGGCCCCGGGCAGCCGGCCGATGCCGCCTTCGATGCCCAGGAAGACCGGGCCCGTGCGCACGGGCCCGGCGGCGGCCCGCTGCTGGATTGCGCGCACCCCGGCCAGCAGGGAACGCTCGTCGCGGGCCGCCTCGTACAGCTGCGGCACCGCCGCCCGCAGGGAGATCCGGTACGCGTCACCGGCGTAGACGCCGCCCAGCAGGGGTTCGACGAGCCGGTCGACGACCTCGCGGCCGAGCCGCCGGGCCACGTAGTCACCCACGGCCACGTCCTCGCCGACCTCGGTGCGCGGCAGTCGCTCGTCCTCCGCGATACGGGCCAGCCCCTCAGGCGAGACCACGCCCTCCACGGCCGCCGGATCGCCGGGCACGCCCATTACGTGCCCCTTGGGCATGGGGCGCACGGCGCCGCGTGTCCACAGCGCGCCGCCCGCGACGGACGGCGGCGCCAGCCGCTCGCCGAGCCCGACCGCGCGGGCCAGCTCCACGGCCTCGGGGCGGCGGGCCAGCAGGGACTCGGCACCCAGATCCACGGCGGCGCTGCCGGCGATGCTTCCGGCACGCAGCTTGCCGCCGAGGCGGGCCCCGGCCTCCAGCACGGTCACCCGCGCACCGTCCGCGAGGAGTTGGTGCGCGGCGGCCAGCCCCGAGATGCCACCTCCGATGACAAGTACGTGCATATCGCAAGTCTCGCAGAGTGCCGGATGGTGCATAACGTGGGGCCCGGTAGCGGGTCAGAAGAAGTGGGACAGCACGGCAGGCGTAGAAGTGGGAAGCACAGCAGGCACGGGCGGGACGGCGAGAGGAGCTCGGTGATGGCGGCGGAGCGGATGGTGGTCATCGGTGGCGATGCGACGGGCATGTCGGCCGCCTCGCAGGCCCGCAGGCTGCGGAAACCGGAGGATCTGGAGGTCGTGGCGTTCGAGCGCGGCCCCTTCTCCTCGTACTCGGCCTGCGGCATCCCCTACTGGGTCGGCGGCGATGTCCAGGAGCGGGACGCGCTGATCGCCCGCTCGCCCGAGGAGCACCGCTCACGCGGCATCGACCTGCGGATGCGCACCGAGGCGGTCGAGCTGGACGTCGCGGGCGCACGGGTGCGGGTGCGGGACGAGGCGGGCACGGAGCGCTGGGAGGGCTACGACCACCTGGTGCTGGCCACCGGCGCCGTGCCGATGCGCCCGCCGCTGCCCGGCGTCGACGCCGAGGGCGTGCACGGGGTGCAGACGCTCGACGACGGCCGCCAACTGCTCGACGCACTGGAGCAGCGCGTCGAGCGGGGCGGCGGCTCGGGGGGTGGCGGCGCGCGGCGGGCGGTCGTCGTCGGCGCGGGCTACATCGGCGTCGAGATGGCCGAGGCGTTCGTCAAGCGCGGCTACGAGGTGACGGTGCTGGAAAAGGCCGAGCAGCCCATGTCCACGCTCGACCCCGACATGGGCCGGCTGGTGCACGAGGCCATGTGCTCCCTGGGCATCGAGACGGTGCTCGAAGCCGCCGTCACCGAGGTCCTCACCGACGAGGACGGGCGGGCCCGCGGGGTGGCGACCGAGGACGCCGAGTATCCGGCGGACGTGGTCGTGCTCGGCCTGGGAGTGCGGCCCGCGACGGAGCTGGCGCGCGCCGCCGAGCTGCCGCTGGGCACGTCGGGCGGGCTGCTGACGGACCTGGCGATGCGGGTGCGGGGCCAGGAGAACGTGTGGGCGGGTGGGGATTGCGTGGAGGTCCTCAACCTCGTCTCCGGCCGCGCCCAGCACGTCCCGCTGGGCACCCACGCCAACAAACACGGCCAGGTCATCGGCCAGAACATCGGCGGGGGCTACGCCACGTTCCCCGGCGTGGTGGGCACGGCCGTCAGCAAGGTGTGCGATCTGGAGATCGCCAGGACGGGCCTGCTGGAAGCACAGGCCTCGGCGGTCGGGCTGCGGTACGAGAGCGTGCTGATCGAATCCACCACCCGGGCGGGCTACTACCCGGGCACGCGCCCCATCCACGTCAAGATGATCGCCGAGCGCCGCTCGGGGCGGCTGCTCGGCGTCCAGATCGTCGGCCGGGAGAACGCGGGCAAGCGCGTCGACATCGCCGCGGTCGCCCTCCACGCGGGCATGACGGTGGAACAGATGACCTCACTGGACCTGGGCTACGCCCCACCGTTCAGCCCCGTATGGGACCCGGTCCTGGTGGCCGCCAGAAAGGCGGCGGCAGCGGTGCGCGCGGGATGAGCCCCGGGCGGCGCCGCGCCCCGGGGAGGGGGCTCAGCCGGTGTGCTCGTGCACGTACGCCACCAGGTCGGTCAGCGCCTGCGGGTCGGTGTCCGGCAGCACGCCGTGGCCCAGGTTGAAGATGTGCCCTTCGAGACCGCGAGCGGCCTGCAGGATGCGCCCGGCCTGCTGCTCCACGGCCTCGCGGGGCGCGAAGAGAACCGCCGGGTCGAGGTTGCCCTGGATCGCCTTACCGGGGCCGACCCGGCGGGCCGCCTCGTCCACCGGCACCCGCCAGTCGGCGCCGACGACATCGGCGCCGGCCTCGCCCATCAGCGGCAGCAGCTCACCGGTCCCGACACCGAAGTGGATCCGGGGCACGCCGTAGGGGGCCACGGCCTCGAAGACCTTCGTCGAGCCCGGCAGCACGCGGCGCCGGTAGTCCTCGGGGGCGAGCGCACCGACCCACGAGTCGAACAGCTGCACCGCGCTCGCGCCCGCCTCGATCTGCACCTGCAAAAAGGCGGCGGTGATGTCGGCGAGGCGGTCCACCAGGTCGGCCCACAGCTCGGGCTCGCCGTACATCAGGGCCTTGGTGCGCTCGTGGTTCTTGGAGGGGCCGCCCTCGACCAGGTAGCTGGCGAGGGTGAAGGGCGCCCCGGCGAAACCGATGAGCGGCGTGGCACCCAGCTCGCGGGTGAGGATGCCGATCGCCTCGGTCACGTAGGCGACGTCCTCCGGCTCCAGCGTCCGCAGCCGTTCGAGGTCCGCGCGGCTACGGACGGGCTTCTCGACGACGGGGCCGACACCGGGCTTGATGTCGACGTCGACACCGATGGCCTTGAGGGGGACGACGATGTCGCTGAAGTAGATCGCCGCGTCCACCCCGTGCCGCCGCACGGGCTGCAGAGTGATCTCGGCGACCAGATCGGGCCGCATGCAGGAGTCCAGCATCCCGATGCCCTCACGCACCTTGCGGTACTCGGGCAGTGAGCGCCCCGCCTGCCGCATGAACCACACCGGCGTGTGCGGCACCGGCTCACGACGGCACGCCCGGAGAAACGCCGAATCGAGGACAGCGTCCCGGCCGGGGTCGGCTGTGGCGTGCGGTGTCTGCGTCGGCTGGCCCACGGGGCGGTCGTCTCCACTCACACAAGGAAGTCTCCCACGGCCGAACGGGGTGTTCCTACCAGCCTCAAGGCCCGCCGCCGCCTACTCTTCGGACCCATGACTGCGGGTCGGGCAGCGAAGGCGGGAGGCTTCGGCGGAGTGGAAGACACCGGCGGGACGGGCGGTTCTGGTGGCGGTGGCGGGGACTCCCTCCCCCCACCCTTCCGTGCGGCGGTCACCGCGCTGAGCGAGACACGGCCGCGCCCCGAAGTGAGAATCTCCCCGCTGCCGGCGCCCAAGCGGCTGGCGCCGTACGCGTTCGCCCTGGAGGCGGCCGTGACCGAGCCGGACGACGCGGGCGTCGAGCTGGCCGACGGGCGGTTCGTGCTGCTGCACGACCCGCAGGGCCAGGAGGGCTGGCGAGGCACCTTCCGGGTCGTCACGCTGACCCGCGCCGAGCTGGAGCCGGAGATCGCCGCTGACCCGCTGCTGCCCGAGGTGACCTGGTCCTGGCTGACCGGCGCCCTGGAGGCACGGAGCGCCGGGTACGGGGAGGCGAGCGGAACGGTCACGCGGTCGAGCTCCGCGTTCTTCGGCGGCCTCGCGGAACGCCCCGCGGAAGAGGTGCTGGAGATCCGCGCCAGCTGGACCCCCGAGGGCTCCACCCCGGACGCCTCCGCGCACCTGACGGCCTGGTGCGAACTGCTCTGCCAGTGCGCCGGATTGCCACCGGAGACCGGCGAGGGCACCTCGGTGGTGCAGCTTCCACAACGCCGCGGCCCCCACTGACGGCCACCGGGCCCGCGCGGCACGACGACCGACCGGGCCACCGGGCCCTCGGGCCCCGGGCCCGTCCCGGCGGATTCCGAACGGCCCGTCCCTCCCCTCGCCGCCAAGCACCGGCCTGCCCGGCACCGCCGACACGTAC
>NZ_JASKYT010000094.1:0-20680 GCF_041028275.1 Streptomyces sp. PU-14G | reverse complement strand
GTGCGACCACCAGGGCCCACCCGCCCCGGTGGTCGCACCGACGCCGGTGTCGCGGTAGGCGCGGCCGTATCGCGGTAGGCGCGGCCGTGCCCCCCCCCCCCCCCCCCCCCCCCCCCCCCCCCCCCCCCCCCCCCCCCCCCCCCCCCCCCCCCCCCCCCCGCGGCACGGCTGCGCCTGCCGCGGCAGGCGCAGCCGTGCCGCGGCAGGCGCAGCCGTGSCGCGGTAGGCGCGGCCGTGCCGCGGCAGGCGCAGCCGTGCCGCGGCAGGCGCAGCCGTGCCGCGGTAGGCGCGGCCGTGCCGCGGCAGGCGCAGCCGTGCCGCGGCAGGCGCAGCCGTGCCGCGGCAGGCGCAGCCGTGCCGCGGCAGGCGCAGCCGTGCCGCGGCAGGCGCAGCCGTGCCGCGGCAGGCGCAGCCGAGGATGTTCCCGCGGTGGCCGCGGGCCGGCCGGCCACTCCGCGACGACAGCCCGTGCGAAGCGGTGGCCGCGGGGCAATGTTCTCGGCGACGAGCCCGCCCCGGTAGCCGAGCGCGGCGCTGCGTGGGGTGGGGCGGCACCGTTCCCAGGTCCGGTGCGGGTGAGCGTGCGAGGGCGTCCACGCGGGGAGGCCTCCGGCCCAGGCCCTCCCCCATCGGTTACGCTCCGTGTCCGCGAGGGCGGCGCTCCCCCCGTCTCGCCCTCAGCAAAACGGGTGAGCCCCACGGGAGGGGCGTCGTACCCTGGAAGCCGTAGCAACAACGGCGCAGAGAGGGAGATGAGCAGGCCCCAGAGGCCGCCCATGACGCAGACAACCCCATCCCAGGCCGGATCCGGGCAGGAGACAGCCCGCTTCACCGTGCCTCCCAAGCACCCGATGGTCACGGTGCTGGGCTCCGGAGACTCTCTGCTGCGCGTCATCGAGGACGCGTTCCCGGACACGGACATCCACGTCCGGGGGAACGAGATCAGCGCGACCGGTAACCCGGCGGAGGTGGCGCTCGTCCAGCGCCTTTTCGACGAGATGATGCTGGTGCTGCGCACCGGCCAGCCGATGACGGAGGACGCGGTGGAGCGCTCCATCTCCATGCTCCGCGCACAGGAGAACGGCACGGGCGACACCGACGAGACGCCCGCCGAGGTGCTCACCCAGAACATCCTCTCCAACCGTGGCCGCACGATCCGCCCCAAGACGCTCAACCAGAAGCGGTACGTGGACGCGATCGACAACTACACGGTCGTCTTCGGCATCGGCCCGGCCGGCACCGGCAAGACGTATCTGGCGATGGCCAAGGCGGTGCAGGCGCTCCAGGCCAAGCAGGTCACGCGGATCATCCTGACGCGTCCCGCCGTGGAGGCGGGCGAGCGGCTCGGCTACCTGCCGGGCACGCTGTACGAGAAGATCGACCCATATCTGCGGCCGCTGTACGACGCGCTGCACGACATGCTGGACCCCGACTCGATCCCCCGGCTGATGGCGGCGGGCACCATCGAGGTCGCCCCGCTGGCCTACATGCGCGGTCGGGCACAGCCGGTGTTCACCAACGTGCTGACGCCGGACGGCTGGCGTCCCATCGGTGATCTCCAGGTCGGTGATCTGGTCTTCGGTTCCAACGGCGAACCCACCCCCGTCCTCGGTGTCTACCCCCAGGGAGAAAAGGACGTCTACCGGGTCACCGCGCAGGACGGCTCGTGGACCCTCTGCTGCGGTGAACACCTGTGGACGGTCAGGACGGCCTCGGACAAGCGACGGAACAAACCGTGGCGAGTCCTGGAGACCCAGGAAATGATCGGCAACTTGCGGGCGGCCCATGCGCGGCGCTACGAGCTTCCCATGCTGACGGCGCCGGTGTGCTTCCCCGAGCGCGAGGTTCCGATGGACCCCTACGCGTTGGGACTGCTCCTCGGTGACGGGTGCATGACCGGTTCGACGACTCCTTCTTTCGCCACCGCGGACCCCGAGCTGGCCGACGCCCTGGCGACGGCCCTCCCCGGGACCCGGGTACGCCACAAGGGCGGTGTCGACTACACGCTGAACCGGATCAAGGAGCCAGGCGACGTCGTCACCCTGGAGAACCCTGTCACCGGCGCCCTGCGGAAACTGGATCTTTTCGGCTCCCGCTCGGTCTCGAAGTTCGTACCGGATCTCTACCTGCACAACTCCGCTGATGTACGGCTCGCGATACTCCAGGGCCTGCTTGACAGCGACGGCGGACCGGTAAGCCAGCGGGACCGGACGTGCCGGATTCAGTTCACGACCACATCGATCCTGCTGCGGGACGATGTCGTCACTCTGGTGCAGTCGCTCGGCGGGGTTGCCTACACGCGCAGGCGGGCCACTGAGGGACGGACGGCGGGCAGGGCGAAGGGACGCGACATCACCTACCGCCGTGACGCTCACGTCGTCGACATCAGGCTTCCTGAAGGCGTCGAGCCGTTCAGGCTGGAGCGGAAGCGTCAGACCTACCTGGCGGCAGGTGGTGGTGGACGCCCGATGCGGTTCATCGACAGCATCGAGCCGGCCGGGCGCGAGGAAACGGTCTGCATCCAGGTCGCCGCTGAGGACTCGCTGTACGTCACCAGCGACCACCTGCTGACACACAACACGCTCAACGACGCGTTCATCATCCTGGACGAGGCGCAGAACACGAACCCCGAGCAGATGAAGATGTTCCTCACCCGGCTCGGTTTCGACTCCAAGATAGTGATCACGGGTGACGTGACGCAGGTGGATCTGCCCGGCGGCACGAAGAGCGGGCTGCGCCAGGTGCGGGAGATCCTGGAGGGCGTCGAGGATGTCCACTTCTCGCAGCTGACCAGCACCGACGTGGTCCGGCACAAACTGGTGGGCCGTATCGTCGACGCGTACGACCGCTACGACAGCGCCCGCGAGGTCCAGGGTGAGGGCGAGGCCCCGCCCAGGCGGAACAACGGCAAGAGGAAGTAGTCGACCCGCACCATGTCGATCGACGTCAACAACGAGTCAGGGCACCAGGTCGACGAGCAGGCACTGCTCGACATCGCCCGTTACGCGCTGGCCCGGATGCGTATCCATCCGCTCTCGGAGCTGTCGGTGATCTGCGTCGACCCCGAGACGATCGAGCAGCTGCACCTCCAGTGGATGGATCTGCCGGGGCCCACGGACGTGATGTCCTTCCCGATGGACGAGCTGCGCCCGCCCTCCCGGGACGAGGAGGAGCCCCCGCAGGGACTCCTCGGGGACATCGTGCTCTGCCCCCAGGTCGCGACCAAGCAGGGCGCGGACGCGCCGACCCAGCACTCCATGGACGAGGAGTTGCAGTTGCTCACCGTGCACGGAGTGCTGCACCTGCTGGGCTACGACCACGAGGAGCCCGCCGAGCGGGCCGAGATGTTCGGTCTGCAGTCCGCGATCGTCGACGGCTGGCGCGCCGAGCAGGGCTTGACCGGGCCGTCTCCCGCGCCCACCACCACCTCGTGAGCACGCCGCTGATCGCAGCCGTCGTGCTGCTGGTGATCGTGGCCTGGCTGGCCGCGTGCGCCGAGACGGGCCTGGCCCGTACGACCAGCTACCGCGCCGAGGAGGCGGTCCGCCAGGGGCGGCGCGGCAGCGACAAGCTGGCGGCCGTGGCCGCCGACCCGACCCGCTACCTCAACCTCGCCCTGCTGCTGCGGGTGGCGTGCGAGGTGGCGGCCGGGTCGCTGGTGACGTACGCGTGTCTGCGGGCCATCGACGGCACCTGGCAGGCGCTGGCCGTCGCGATAGGGGTCATGGTCTTCGCCTCCTACGTGGCGATCGGCGTCTCGCCCCGCACCATCGGCCGCCAGCACCCCCTCAACACGGCGACGGCCTCCGCCTTCGTGCTGCTCCCGCTGGCCCGCATCCTGGGCCCCGTGCCGCAGTTGCTGATCCTGCTGGGCAACGCGCTGACGCCGGGCAAGGGGTTCCGCAAGGGCCCGTTCGCCAGCGAGGCGGAGCTGCGCGCGATGGTCGACCTCGCCGAGCAGGAGTCGCTGATCGAGGCGGAGGAGCGGAAGATGGTGCACTCCGTCTTCCAGCTCGGCGACCGGCTGGTGCGCGAGGTGATGGTGCCGCGTACCGACCTGATCACCATCGAGCGGTTCAAGACGATCCGCCAGGCGCTGACCCTGGCGCTGCGCTCCGGCTTCTCGCGCATCCCCGTGGTGGGCGAGAACGAGGACGACGTGGTGGGCATCGTCTACCTCAAGGATCTGGCGCGGAAGGTGCACATCAGCCGCGAGGCGGAGAGCGAGCTGGTCTCGACCGCGATGCGGCCCGCCACCTTCGTGCCCGACACCAAGAACGCCGGTGACCTGCTGCGCGAGATGCAGCAGGACCGCATTCACGTGTCCGTCGTCATCGACGAGTACGGCAGCACGGCGGGCGTCGTGACCATCGAGGACATCCTGGAGGAGATCGTCGGAGAGATCACCGACGAGTACGACCGCGAGCTGCCGCCCGTCGAGGACCTGGGCGAGGGCCGCTACCGCGTCACCGCGCGCCTCGACATCGCCGATCTGGGCGAGCTGTACGGGCTCACCGGCTGGGACGACGAGGACGTGGAGACGGTCGGTGGGCTGCTGGCCAAGTCGCTGGGCCGGGTCCCGATCGCCGGGGCCACGACCGTCGTGGACGTCACCGAGGACCACTCGGATCCGACGCTGACGGGCCTGCGGCTGACGGCCGAGTCCCCTGCCGGGCGCCGCAACAAGATCGTCACGGTGCTGGTCGAGGCGGTGCGCGAGCCCGTGACGACCGACGGCGAGCAGAGCACGGCCGTCTCAGAGGGCTGAGGCGGCGGCGGGCGCGTCTCCCGTCGCCCGTCGCCCGCCGTGACCGCCGTGGCCACCGTGCCCGGCCACCGTGCCCGCCGTGTTGTCCTACCCCGTCCCTAGGCTGGGCTCATGACGCCGGAGGAGCTCAGAGCCTGCTGTCTGCGACAGAACGGAGCGTGGGAGGACTTTCCGTTCCCCGCGAACCCCGGCCTGTCCACGTTCAAGGTCAACGGGAGGATCTTCGCCTTCAGTTCGCTGGACGAAGCGCCGCTGTCGGTCAGCCTCAAGTGCGAGCCGGAGATCGCGCTGCGGCTGCGCGCGACGTACCCGGCGGTGCGGCCCGGCTGGCACCTCAACAAGCGGCACTGGAACACGGTCACGCTCGACGGCAGCCTCCCGGACCGCGCGGTGCGGGAGATGGTCGAGGACTCCTGGGACCTGGTGGTCGCCGGGCTGCCCCGCTGGGAGCGGCTGCGGCTGGGCGGCGGCTGACCCGATCCGGCGAGCCAGGGCACGGGCCTGCCCGCCAGGTACGCCGTCGCCCGTTCGGGCGAGGCGGGCTGGCGGCCCGCGCCGGGAGCTGGTGCGGTGAGGGGGAACCCTCGTCGAAAGGCCCCCCGTCATGCCGCGTCCTCGCCCCTTCCACCGCCGTGCCCCGCTCGTCGGTGTCCTGTCCGCCGCTGTCCTGCTGTCCGTCGCAGGGTGCGGCGGTGGCAGCGAGTCCAACTCCAGCGGAGACTCGCCCTCGCCCACGAAGTCCGACGCCACACCCACAGGATCGCCCTCGAAGGCGCAGGGCCCGCTCAGCGAACAGCAGGCCCGCGCGGCGCTGGTGGTCGAGCAGAACCTGCCGGCGGGCTGGAAGAGCGCGGACCTCGACGACACCACGGCGGCGGGTGACGCGCCCGACGACCTGAGCACCAAGGACCGCAACTGCAAGAAGCTGATGGACGCGCTCGGCGGCGACCTGGACAAGCACGAGGCCAGGACCGACGCCGCCCGCGACTACAGCAAGGGTGCGAGGGGCCCGTACCTGTCCAGCGAGATCGCCTCCTACGACAGCACTCGCGGCGCGAAGCGGGCGCTGAGCACCTTCAAGAGCGTGCGGGACAGCTGCAAGAAGGTCACCACCCGCAACAACGCGGTCACCGTCGACTGGAAGGTCTCCGAGCTGAAGACCAAGGCCGGTGGCGACAGCGCGGGCGCCCGCCTGCGGGGCACCGCCAAGGGCGGCCCGGCGGACGGGAAACAGCTCACGCTGGACCTCGTCCTCACCCGGGCGCAGCAGTCCACCACGGGTCTGGCCCTGCTCACCACCGGCAAGGGCGACACCGGGATGACCACCGATGTGGCCAAGGAGGCGGCCAAGCGCCTCAAGGCGGTCGCCAAGGGCCGGACGCCCACTCCGACGGTGCCGCCGGAGCGGGACGACTGACCCTCAGCCCCGGCCGGAAACCGCGCGGCGGCGCCCCACCGTGAGGGCGACAAGCAGGCCGACCGCCAGCAGCGCCGCGGCGTCGGCGGCGACGCTCAGCCTGATACCGGCGAGCGTCGCCGCGGCGGCGGAGGCGCCGTCGGCGCGGACGGCACCGGCCCAGCCGACGGACAGGGCGCTCAGCAGTGGAATGCCCAGCGCCATGCCCAGCTGCATCGCGCTGGTCACCAGGGAGGTGGCGCGGCCCTGTTCGGCGTCGGCCAGCCCCGAGGTGGCCGTCACCCCGTAGGTGACGACCGCGACCAGGTGCAGGGCGCTGGCCAGCGAGATCGCGACCACGACCAGCCACAGCCCGGAGTCCACGCCGAGCCCGACCAGCGCCGCGGTCAGCGCCCCCTGACCCGTCAGGGCGAGGGCCAGGGTGCGACCGGCGCCGACGCGGCGCGCGATCCGGGGAGCCAGGGCGCCGCCCGCGACCGAGGCGAGGCCCTGCACGCCGAAGACGAGTCCGGTGACGAGCGCGGAGACGCCCAGCAGGTCCTGCAGGTAGAGGGTCATGAGGAAGACGACGGCGGTCATCATCGAGACGGTGGCCAGACCGCCCAGGTTGCCGAAGGCGACGGTGGGGCGGCGCAGCATCCACAGCGGCAGCAGCGGTTCGGCGCTGCGGGCCTCGACGCGGACGAACACTCCGAGCAGCACGATGCCGGCCACCAGCGCGACCCGCACGTCGGTCCTGGCGAAGCCCTCCTCGGCCGCCGTGGACAGCCCGTAGACCAGCGCGAAGAGGCCCGCGGTGACGGTGAGGGCACCGGGTACGTCGAGCCGGGCGCGCTCCCCCCTGCTCTCGGACAGCAGCCGCGGCGCGAGCACCAGCACGAGGACGCCGCCGGCACCGAGCAGGCCCATGGTGGAGCGCCAGCCGAGGGTGTCGGTCAGGATGCCGCCGACGACCATGCCGACGGTGAAGCCGAGCGCCATCAGGGAGCCGTTGATGCTCAGCGCCTTGGTGCGCTTGGGGCCCTCGGCGAAAGAGGTGGTGATCAGCGCCATGCCGGTGGGCACGAGGGCGGCGGCGCCCACGCCCTGGAGCGCGCGGGCCGCCAGGAAGAGACCCGCGTCGGGGGCGAGGGCCGCCAGCACGGAGGCGGCGGTGAAGAGGGCGAGGCCCGCCAGGAACGTGCGGCGGCGGCCGAGTTGGTCACCCAGGCGGCCGAAGAGCAGCAGGAAGCTCCCGGTGGGCAGCGCGAACGCGGTCACCGCCCACTGGAGTCCGGCCTCGCCCAGCCCCAGGTCGGGGCCGAGGACGGGCAGGGCGACGTTGAGGACGGAGAAGTCGAGCGCGACGAGGAACTGGGAGGCGCACAGCACCACCAGCACCAGCACCTCGCGCGGGGTGAAGCGGTGGGAGGCGGCGCTGCCGGCCGGCGGTGCGGCCGGGTGCTGCTGGGCCTGGGCGGTCGTCTGAGGGACGGGAGCGGTGGTTGGCATGCCCCTGAGCCTGCTGGCGCGGAACAGACGGTGGGGAGCCGCTGTTTATGGTGGTGCTCGCACCACCAGCCAGGAGGGGGATCAGGTGGCACGTTCCGTACGGAGCCGACCGGAGGGCACGGCGTCGAGGACCGCGGAGGCGGCGCCGGAGAGGGCGGCGTCGAAAACAGCGGAGAGGGCGGCAGAAGCGACGGCTGAGGAGACGGCCCGCAAGACGGCCCAGGGGGCGCGGCAGCGGGGAAGGACCCGCAGGGGCGAGGAGTTGCGCGACTTCCTCCGCTCCCGCCGGGCCCGGGTCTCGCCCGCCGACGCGGGGCTCCCCGCCGGCGGCCCCCGGCGCAGGACGCCGGGGCTGCGCCGCGAGGAGGTCGCCGTCCTCGCCGGAGTGGGCGCCTCCTGGTACCAGTGGCTGGAGCAGGGCCGCGACATCAGCGTCTCCCCGCAGGTGCTGGACGCGGTGGCGCGGGTGCTGCGGATGAGCCAGACCGAGCGCCGTCACCTGTACGTGCTGGCCGGGCTCAACCCGCCGCTTCCCGAGTCCGAGTACGACCCCGACTACCTGTGCGACGGATTCCAGCGGCTGATCGACGGCTGGATGCCCTACCCGGCGCACATCATGGACCCGTACTTCAGCGCGGTCGGGATGAACGAGGCGGCCCGCCTGGTGATGGGCATCGAGCCCCAGGAGAACTGCATCATCAACTTCTTCTGCGACGACCGCTACCGCGCCCGCTCGCTCAGCTGGGAGCGGAACGCGCCCGGTGTGGTGGCCGAGCTGCGCGCCTCGCTCGCGGAGTGGCCCCACGACGAGGGGTTCCGGCTGCTGCTGGACGAGCTCCTGCGCAACAGCCCGGAGTTCAGCGCGCTGTGGGCGCGGGGCGACGTGTGCCGGCCGGGGCAGCGGCTCAAGGAGCTGGACCACCCGGTCGTCGGCGCCCTGCACTTCGAGACGACGACGCTTCAGGTGCCGGCCCGCCCCGACCTCCACCTCGTCCTGCACAACCCCGTCGCGGGGACCGGCACGGCGGAGAAGCTGGCGCGGCTGGCCGATCCCGAGGTGCGCCGCGCGGGGATGCACCGGGTCGCGGGGTGATATCCGAGGGCACCCGGGTCGCGAGGGGCCCTGGACTCGGGGTGACTCCTCGCGGGTGCGCGCGCACCGCATATGCTCGCCGTCATGAGTGACGTGAGCAGCACGGACGGGCTCGACCCGGAAGACCGCAAGATCCTCACGCTGGCACGCAGCGCCCGCGCCCGCAACGCCGTCCCCGAGGGCGCCGCCGTACGGGACGAGACCGGCCGCACCTACGTGGCGGGCTCCGTCGCGCTGCCCTCGCTCCAGCTGTCGGCACTGCGCACGGCCGTGGCCATGGCCGTGGCCTCGGGTGCGAAGTCCCTGGAGGCCGCGGCCGTCGTCGCGGACGCGGAAGTGGTGCCCGGCGAGGACCTGGCGACCGTACGCGACCTGGGCGGCCCCGCCACACCCGTGCTCCTCGCGGGCCCGGACGGCACCCTGCGTGCGACCGTGACGGCGGGCTGAGCCCCGCGTCAGCGGGGTCGGAGCGGTGTGCGGACCGGCACCGGCCATCGGGGACAATGGAGCGTATGAACGCTTCCTCCACCGCCCCCGGTGCCGCCGCAGGCCACGATCCGGACGAGGCCGAGTACCGCTCGGGCTTCGCCTGCTTCGTCGGCCGCCCGAACGCGGGCAAGTCGACGCTGACCAACGCGCTGGTGGGCACGAAGGTCGCGATCACCTCCACCAGGCCGCAGACCACCAGGCACACGGTGCGCGGCATCGTGCACAGGGCCGACGCACAGCTCGTCCTGGTGGACACCCCCGGGCTGCACAAACCGCGGACCCTGCTGGGCGAACGCCTCAACGACGTGGTGCGCACCACCTGGGCCGAGGTCGACGTCATCGGCTTCTGCGTCCCCGCCGACCAGAAGATCGGCCCCGGTGACCGGTTCATCGCGGGGGAGCTGGCCGGGGTGCGGAAGAAGACCCCGAAGGTCGCCGTCGTGACCAAGACCGACCTGGTGACGAACGAGGCCCTCGCCGAGCAGCTCATGGCCGTCGACCAGCTCGGCAAGGAGCTGGGCATCGAGTGGGCCGAGATCGTCCCGGTCTCCGGTACCGCGGGCACCCAGGTGGAGCTGCTGGCCGACCTGCTGGTGCCGCTGCTGCCCGAGGGCCCGCCGCTGTACCCGGACGGCGACCTGACGGACGAGCCGGAGCAGGTCATGGTCGCCGAGCTGATCCGCGAGGCCGCGCTGGAAGGCGTCCGTGACGAGCTGCCGCACTCGATCGCGGTCGTGGTGGAGGAAATGGTGCCCCGCGAGGGCCGCCCGGCGGACCGTCCCCTGCTGGACGTGCACGCCAACATCTACCTGGAGCGGCCCAGTCAGAAGGGCATCGTCATCGGGCCCAAGGGCAAGCGGCTCAAGGAGGTCGGCTCCACCTCCCGCCGCCACATCGAGGCGCTGCTGGGCACCCCCGTCTACCTCGACCTGCACGTCAAGGTCGCCAAGGACTGGCAACGCGACCCCAAGCAGCTGCGCAGGCTCGGTTTCTGAAGCCCTCCCGGACGCCGGACGCCGACCGCCGGACGCCGGGCACAGAGCCTGCTCCTCGCAGGGTGTCGTACCCCTGGGATACCGTCACAGGGTGACCGAGACCACCGATTCCGTACTCACGCTGGACGACGTCCGGCAGGCGGCCACCCGTATCGAGACGGGAGTGCACCGGACCCCGGTCGTGCGCTCCCGGACGCTCGACCGGCTGGTGGGCGCCGAGGTGTTCCTCAAGTGTGAGAACCTCCAGCGGGCCGGCGCCTTCAAGTTCCGCGGGGCCTACAACTGGATGACGCAGCTCACGCCCCGCCAGCGGGAGCACGGCGTGGTCGCCTACTCGTCCGGCAACCACGCGCAGGCGGTCGCGCTCGCCGCCCGCGAGTTCAACACCAGCGCCGTCATCGTCATGCCGGCCGACGCCCCCACCGCCAAGCGGGACGCGACAGCCGGGTACGGAGCCGAGGTCGTCACCTACGACCGCTACACCGAGAGCAGGGAAGCGATCGGCGAGCAGCTCGCCGCCGACCGCGGGCTGACCCTCATCCCGCCCTACGACCACCCGCGCACCATGGCGGGCCAGGGCACCGCGGCCCTGGAGCTGCTGGAGGAGGTGGGCGAGTTGGACGCGCTGCTCGTCCCGGTGGGCGGTGGCGGGCTGGCCGCCGGATGCGCCACCGCCGCCAAGGGGCTGTATCCCGGCATGCGCGTGGTCGGCGTCGAGCCGGAGGCGGGCGACGACACCGCCCGCTCCCTGGCGGCCGGCGAGCGGGTGAGCGTTCCGGTGCCGCACACCATCGCCGACGCCCTGACCGCCACCACGCCCGGCGCCCTGACGTATCCGGTCAACCGGCGGCTCCTGGAGAGCGTGCTGCTGGTGAGCGAGGACGAACTGCGCACGGCGATGCGGTTCGTCCTCGAACGGCTCAAGATGCTGGTCGAGCCCGCGGGCGCCTGCGCGCTGGCCGCCCTGCTCGCCGACCGCCTCGACCCTGCGCGCGCGGGGTGCCTGGCGGACGAGGGCCCGGGGAGGGTGGGCGTCATCCTCTCGGGCGGCAACATCGGCATGGAGCGGCTGATGCGCGTCATGGGCGGCTGACCCAGGCTGGGGGGATCTCGGTACAGCGGCCGACGCCCAGCCGTTGCTCTGGGGTCAACCGCTCGCAGTGAGGAAACCGGCGAGAGCGGCGGCGACGGCGTCGGGTTGTTCGTCCGGGAGGAAGTGGCCTGCGTCCGGCACGACGATCCCGGTGGTGTGGTCGGCCCACGGCCTGAGCGAAGCCGCCATGTCGGGGATGGAGCCGTGGCTGCCGGAAACCCCGAGAACCGGCACCGTCAGGCGGTGCTGTTCGAGGGCCTGGTGATTCTTCCGCGCCGACTGCGCGGCGTCCCGGTAGTAGGCCAGGGAAGCGCGGAGTCCGCCGTCAGCGGCGACGGCCGCGGCGTACTGCTCGATCTCCACGTCGTCGAAGGTGTCGGGGGCGAGGGACTTGGCCTTCAGGAACCAGCCGACGTACGCGCGTTCACGGCCTGTGAGCAGTGTTTCGGGCAGTTCTGGCACGAGATGGAAGGCGAAGTGCCAGGTTTTCCACGCCGCCTCGGGGTCGGTCGGGACGGCGTCGGGGAGAGTGACGCCCGGGATGCCGGCGTCGAGCAGTACGAGGCCGTGCAACCGGCTCTCGTACTTCAGGGCGAGGGAGAAGGCGACCCAGGCACCGATGTCGTGGGCGGCCAGCCAGTATGTCGACACTCCGAGCGCTCGCACCGCGGCGTGGACGTACGCGGCGACCGTGTGCGTGTCGTAGCTGCCGTCCGGGCGTGCGGAGTGGCCCTGGCCCGGCAGGTCGATCGCGATGACGTGGAACCGGTCGGCCAGCCCGGGCATCACCTTTCGCCACGCCCACCAGGTCTGCGGGAAACCGGCGAGCAGCACGAGGGCCGGACCGTTCGGCTGACCGCCCTCGACCGCGTGGAGCCGGACGCCGTCCGCGTCGACCCAGCGGTGGGTGAAGCCCGCCAGGTCGTGCAGTGGCAGGCCGCGCACCGGGTTGCCGGGGACGCGGGCGGTGGTTTCCGGGTCAGTCATGGTTTTCCTCCCTCGGTACAGGGCGCGTTGGTCCGGCACGTCCGGCCGGGACCGGGCCCGCGGGCGCGGTGGACACGACGCGAACGGCCCCCGTGTGCACGCGCTCCGAACAGACGCTAGCCATCTTGGATCGTTCGGTCAAAGATAGCCTGACCGATCGGTCCAAGATGCGGGTAGACTCACAGCAGTGACAGGGAGGAGGTGGACACTGTGTCCGGCCGGAAGCAGTTCGACATCGGCGCGGCCCTGGACCAGGCCATGCGGGTGTTCTGGCAGCGCGGGTACGCGGACGCCTCACTCGAAGCCCTCGCTTCGGCCACCGGCCTCGGCCGCGGCTCCCTCTACGGCACCTTCGGCAACAAGGAGACCCTGTTCGGAAAGTGCCTGGACCGCTACGCGTCGATCTACGGCGCGCAGTACGAGCAGGCGCTCGCGGCGCACCCCGGCGACCCGGTGCGCGCCGTCGAAGCGTTCTTCGACGTCACCCTCGGCCGTATCGCCGACCCGTCGGTCCCCGCGGGGTGCCTCATCGCCCAGTCCGCCGCGCAGTCACTGACGCTGAAGCCGGAGAACGGCGTGCAGGTGCGCGGCCTGCTCGACACACAGCACAGGCGGGTACGTGCGGCACTGGCGGACTCCTCGTCCGGCAGCGGGACGCTCGATGAACTCGCCACGTTCGTCGTCGCCGTCAACCAGTCGCTGGCCGTACTGAGCCGCGCCGGCACCTCGGACGCCGAACTGCGCTCCGTGGCCCGCCTCGCATGCTCGACGGTGGCGGACACCGTCGCCAAGGCGACCTCCGAGGACGCCGGCCAGGGCTGACGGGCACCGTCAGGCGCTCATCGGCCTTCGGCCCGTCGAGCACGGCGAGACCGACGAGCCCACCCCTGACTACGGCACCGGCGAGCCCACCGGCACCGCGCCCGTGACGGCGTCATGACCGGCTGCCCCCGCAGGGGTTCAGCGCCGCTTGGGCACCGGCACCCGCGTCAGATCCTGTGCCGCCGTCAGCGTCCCCTCGAACCCGGCGGCACGCGCCTCGGCGGCGAACAGGGCGGTGTCCTGGTAGCGCTGCGAGAAGTGGGTCAGCACCAGATGGCGTACGCCCGCCTCGGCGGCCACGCGGCCCGCCTGGAACGCCGTCAGGTGCCCCGAGACCTCGGCGAGTTCCGCGTCGGCGTGCAGGAACGTCGCCTCGATGACGAGCATGTCGCAGCCCTGCGCCAGCTCGTACACCCCGTCGCACAGCCGGGTGTCCATGACGAAGGCGAACCGCTGCCCCTCACGGGGCTCGCTGACCTCCTCCAGACGCACCCCGCGCAGCTCCCCGCTCCGCTGCAACAGGCCCACGTCCGGACCGCTGATGCCACGCTCGGCGAGCTTCTCCGGCAGCATCCGGCGGGTGTCGGGCTCGGTCAGCCGGTATCCGAACGCGTCGATACGGTGCGAGAGTTCCCGCGCCTCCAGGGTGAAGGGCACCTCGGGTTCGCGCTCGCCGCCGGCGATCACGCCGGGACCGGTGACGGGCGCCTGGCGGAGCGCCACCGTGTCGTGGAACGGCGTGGCATGGCGCAGCCGCTCGAAGTACGCCTGCCCGCTCGCCGGGTAGTGGGCCGTCACCTCGTGCGGCACCCCGTCGAGGCTCATGTGCTGGATGACGCCCGGCAGCCCGAGGGTGTGGTCCCCGTGGAAGTGCGTCAGGCAGATCCGCGTCAGGTCGTGCGCGGCGACGGACGTGTGCAGCATCTGCCGCTGCGTCCCCTCACCAGGGTCGAACAGGATGCCTTCGCCGTCCCACAGGAGGACGTACCCGTTGTGGTTCCGCTGCCGCGTGGGCACCTGGCTTGCGGTGCCCAGAACGACCAGCTCTCGCACTGACAACGCGCGTCACCTGTACCCGGTCATGGCCTGGTCACCGTCCGCCGGTCACCCGGGCGGCCATTCGAGGCCCCGGCCGCCCAGCACGTGCGCGTGCGTGTGGAAGACCGTCTGACCGGCTCCGGAACCGGTGTTGAAGACCACGCGGTAGCCGGTGTGGGGCCCGCCGCCGTCGGCCGGGACGAGCTTCTCCATCGCCGCGACCTCGCCCGCCTCACGCACCACGTCGGCGAGCACCTCAGGTGCGGCAGCCGCCAGGGAGGCGGCGTCCGGGTAGTGCGCCTTCGGGATGACCAGCACGTGCGTGGGGGCCTGCGGGTTGATGTCGCGGAACGCGATGGTGGTCTCCGTCTCCCGCACCAGCGTCGCGGGCACGTCACCCGCGACGATCTTGCAGAACAGGCAGTCCTGCTGCGGTTCTCCGTTGGAAGCCATGCCCGGATGTTACCCGAGGCCGCTGTCCCGCCCTCTCACCGATTCCGCAGGGTGGCTCCCCGTCGAAGCGGGCGCCGCCCTCCCCTGGCGGACACACCCTCACCCCCAGCGGCCCGACCGCGCCAGCACCACCGCCGCGGCAGCCGTTCCGGCGGTGGACGTCCGCAGCACGCTCGGCCCGAGCCGGAACGGCGCCGCACCCGCCCGCGCGAACAGCTCCAACTCCTCCGGAGCGACCCCGCCCTCGGGCCCGACCACCAGCACGATCCGTCCCGAGGACGGCAGCGGCGCCGTCGCCAGCGGCACACCGCCCTCCTCGTGCAGCACGCCGGCGAAGTCGGCGCCGGCGAGCAACTCCGCCACCTGCTGCGAGGACGCCAGGTCCGCCACCGCGGGGAACCGCAGCCGCCGCGCCTGCTTCCCCGCTTCCCGCGCCGTGCTGCGCCACTTGCCGAGCGCCTTGGCGGCGCGCTCCCCCTTCCACCGGGTGACGGCCCGCGAGGCGGCCCACGGGACGATCGCGTCCACGCCCGTCTCCGTCATCGTCTCGACGGCCAACTCGCCCCTGTCGCCCTTGGGAAGGGCCTGGACGACGGTGATGTCGGGGTGTGGCTCCGGCTCCGTGCGGACCTCGCGGACGGCGACCTCCAGCCGGTCCTTTCCCTCCACGGCGGTGACGCTGCCGTAGGCGCCGGTTCCCGCGCCGTCGGTGAGGACGACCTCTTCGCCAGGACGCAGCCGGCGCACCGAGACGGCGTGCCGCCCCTCGGGGCCGTCGAGCACGACCGTGCCGCCGCCGAGCAGCGCCGTGTCGGCGAGGAAGACCGGAGCGCTCATGCCAGCGCCTCCCGCGCGGCGGCGATCTCGGCCACCAGCACCTCCACGAGCTCCCCCGCGGGCAGCTCGCGGGCGAGCCTGTGGCCCTGCCCGGCCCACAGCGCCATGGCCTGCGGGTCGCCCGCCTGGGCCGCGGCCTTGCGCAGCCCGGACGTCAGATAGTGCACCTGCGGATACGCGGAGGGCGCGTACGGGCCGTGCTCGCGCAGGAAGCGGTTGACCAGTCCGCGCGCCGCACGCCCGGAGAAGGCGCGGGTGAACTCGGTACGCGTGAACGTCGGGTTGGTCATGGCCTGCTTGTGCAGCGGATCGGCGCCGGACTCCGGGGTGACGAGGAAGGCGGTACCCAACTGGGCGGCCGTCGCACCGGCGGCCAGCACCGCGGCGATCTGCCCGCCGCGCATCAGCCCGCCCGAGGCGACGAGCGGCAGCCGCACGGCCTCCCTGGCCTGGGCGACGAGGGAGAGCAGCCCTATGCCGCCGCTGCCGGGCTCGCGCTGCGGATCGTCACGGTGCGAGCCCAGGTGGCCACCCGCCTCGATGCCCTGGACGCACACGGCGTCCGCGCCCGCCTCCTGCGCGGCCCGTGCCTCCGCGACGGAGGTCGCCGTCACGAGGGTGCGGGTGCCCGCCTTCGCCAGCCGTTCCAGGTCGGCGCCCGAGGGGCAGCCGAAGGTGAACGAGACGAGGGGCACCGGGTCCTCCAGCAGGATCGCCAGCTTCGCCTCGTACGCGTCGTCTGTCGTGCCCTCCGTGTCACCCAGTTCCGTCTCGTACCAGGCTGCCTCACCGGCGAGCTGCTCGCGGTAGACCTCGACCGCGGCGGGATCGGCGGTCCGCGGCTGCGGCATGAACAGGTTCACGCCGAAAGGACGGCCCGTGAGCCGGCGCACCTGTTTGATCTGCTCGTACATCGCCTCCGGCGTCTTGTAGCCGGCCGCGAGGAAGCCCAGACCCCCCGCCTCGCTCACGGCCGCGGCCAACTCGGGCCCTGAGGCCCCACCGGCCATCGGTGCCTGGATGACGGGGTGCTCGATCAGCTCGGTCAGCGCGGACGGCGAAGGCATTGAGGTGTGCGGGGTGGGCATGACGCCATCCTGCCACGCCCCCGCAAGACGGCCTCACAGCCCGTTACCGCACCCCTCGCACCCGTTCCCGGGGGTCCCGGGGAACGCAGGGCCGCCCGGGTCACCGCCCGTTGAAGGCGTCCTTCAGGCGGGAGAACAGGCCCTGCTGGCCCGGCTGGAACTGGCCCGTGGGCCGCTCCTCGCCGCGCAGCTTGGCGAGGCGGCGGAGCAGCTCCTCCTGCTCCGGCTCCAGCTTGGAGGGGGTGGTGACCTCGACGTGGACGATGAGCTGGCCGCGCCCGCCGCCGCGCAGGTGGGTGACGCCGCGCTCGTGGAGCGGCACCGACTGTCCCGACTGGGTGCCCGGGCGGATGTCGATCTCTTCCATGCCGTCCAACGTCTCCAGCGGCACCTTGGTGCCGAGAGCCGCAGCCGTCATGGGGATGGTGACGGTGCAGTGCAGGTCGTCACCGCGCCGCTGGAAGGTCGGATGGGAGTTCTCGTGGATCTCCACGTACAGGTCGCCCGCGGGGCCGCCGCCGGGGCCGACCTCGCCCTCGCCGGCGAGCTGGATGCGGGTGCCGTTGTCGACACCGGCGGGGATCTTCACCGTCAGGCTGCGCCGCGAGCGGATCCGGCCGTCGCCGGCGCACTCCGGGCAGGGCGTGGGCACGACGGTACCGAAGCCCTGGCACTGGGGGCAGGGCCGGGAGGTCATGACCTGCCCCAGGAAGGAGCGGGTGACCTGGGAGACCTCGCCGCGGCCTCGGCACATGTCGCAGGTCTGCGCCGAGGTGCCGGGGGCCGCGCCCTCGCCGCTGCACGTGTTGCAGACGACGGCGGTGTCGACCTGGATGTCCTTGGTGGTGCCGAACGCGGCCTCGTCCAGCTCGATGTCCAGGCGGATCATGGCGTCCTGGCCGCGGCGGGTGCGCGAGCGCGGGCCGCGCTGCGCCGCGGTGCCGAAGAAGGCGTCCATGATGTCGCTGAAGTTGCCGAAGCCGCCGCCGAAGCCGCCCGCTCCGCCTCCCGCCGCGCCGGAGGCCGGGTCTCCGCCCAGGTCGTAGACCTGCTTCTTCTGCGGGTCGGAGAGCACCTCGTAGGCGGTGTTGATCTCCTTGAACCGCTCCTGGGTCTTCGGGTCCGGGTTGACGTCCGGGTGCAGCTCGCGGGCGAGCCTGCGGAAAGCCTTCTTGATCTCGTCCTGCGAGGCGTCGCGCTGCACGCCGAGGACCGCGTAGTAGTCCGTCGCCACCTTATGACTCCGCCAGGATCTGTCCGACGTACCGTGCCACTGCGCGTACAGCTCCCATCGTTCCGGGGTAGTCCATGCGGGTCGGTCCGACCACGCCGAGTTTGGCGACTGCTTCGTCGCCCGAACCGTAGCCGACGGAGACGACCGATGTGGAACTCAGTCCCTCGTGCTGGTTCTCGTGCCCGATTCGTACGGTCATGCCCGGGTCTTTGGCCTCACCGAGCAGCTTGAGGAGGACGACCTGCTCCTCCAGCGCCTCCAGGACCGGGCGGATCGTGAGCGGGAAGTCGTGACCGAAGCGGGTGAGGTTGGCGGTGCCGCCGATCATCAGCCGCTCCTCCGTCTCCTCGACCAGGGTCTCCAGAAGAGTGGCCAGGACGGTGGAGATGGTGGCGCGGTCGTCGGCGTCGAACGCCTCGGGCAGGTCCTGCACCAGGGAGGGCACCTCGGCGAACCGCTGCCCGACCACGCGGCTGTTGAGCCGGGCGCGCAGGTCGGCCAGGACCGTCTCGCCGATCGGCGCCGGGCAGTCGATCATGCGCTGCTCGACGCGGCCCGTGTCGGTGATCAGCACCAGCATCAGCCGCGCGGGCGCGAGCCCGAGCAGCTCGACGTGGCGCACCGTCGAACGCGTCAGCGAGGGGTACTGCACGACGGCGACCTGCCGGGTGAGCTGGGCGAGCAGCCGCACCGTGCGCCCCACGACGTCGTCGAGGTCGACGGCGCCGTCGAGGAAGTTCTGGATCGCGCGCCGCTCCGGCGACGACAGCGGCTTGACGCCGGCGAGCTTGTCGACGAACAGCCGGTACCCCTTGTCGGTGGGGATACGTCCCGCGCTGGTGTGCGGCTGCGCGATGTAGCCCTCGTCCTCCAGGGCCGCCATGTCGTTACGCACGGTGGCAGGAGACACCTTCAGGTTGTGCCGCTCCGTGAGAACCTTGGAGCCCACCGGCTCCTCGGTGCCGACGTAGTCCTGGACGATGGCGCGGAGCACTTCCAGTCGGCGCTCGCTGAGCATGGCGCACACCTCCCGTCCGGCCGCTGGTCCAAACCCGTTTTTTCGGCGGTCATCCCTGGCACTTCGCCTGGCACTCTGCAGGCCGGAGTGCCAAGCCCCTGAGCCAGTGTACGGCCGGTCACCACAGCCGGGGCAAGGGCCGCCTCATCCACCGCACCGAACCGTACCCCGCGGCCCGGGAGGGGAGCGCCGGTCGCGCACTGCCGTTAGCGTCGTCGTATGCAGGCGCACGGGAACAGCCGCACGCACACGCCCCACATGCCGCACACGCCGCGGGCAGCCGGCGCGGCCGAAGGACGCGGCGCCGGCGAGGACGCTCACGTCCCCGGCGCGGGCGGTGCGCTCGCGCCCGCGGGCGCCGAGGACCGCAAATGGGAGCGGCTCGCGAACGGGGTGGTGCGGCGCAGGCTGCCGGAGTGGGACGCGACGGTGGGCGCCGTCAGCGGCGACGACGGGGCCCTGGTGATCGACACCGGCTCCTCGCTGCGGGAGGGCGCCGGAATCCGCACCGACGTGGCCGCGCTGCTGGGCCGCCGGGTGAGGTGGGTCGCCCTCACGCACCCGCACTTCGACCACGTCTTCGGCACCGCCGTCTTCTCCGGCGCCCAGGTGTACGCGGCGGTCGGGACCGCCGCGTTCCTCGGCCGGCACGGCGAGACGCTACGGGACGACGCGGTCGCACACGGGCTGCTGGAGGACGAGGCCGCCGAGGCGGCCGACGTCCTGCCGCGCCCGCACCATCCCGTCAGCGGGCAGCTGACCCTCGACCTGGGCGGGCGCGAGGTCGTCCTGGTCAACGTGGGCCCTGCCCACACCGAACACGACCTGGCCGTGCTGGTGCCGGGAGACCCCGACGTCGTCTTCTGCGGGGACCTGGTGGAGGAGTCCGGCGAGCCGCAGGCCGGAGACGACGCCCACCCCGCCCGCTGGCCCGCCGCCCTGGACCGGCTGCTGGCCCTGGGCGGCGAGGAAGCGCTGTACGTGCCCGGGCACGGGGCCGTCGTCGACGCGGCGTTCCTGCGGGCGCAACGGGAGGAGCTGGCGCAGCGGTTCGCCGGCCTGGACGCGTAGCAGAATGTGCCCCATGCGCAGCCGTCACGACCGTTACGACAATCCCGACCTGACTCCTCCGTGGAAGCGGAAGCAGCCCGTGCCCGAGGTGGCCGCCGAACCGGACCTGGTGGTCGAGGAGGTCACCACGGGGTTCTGCGGAGCGGTCGTACGGTGCGAGAAGACCGCCGAGGGGCCGACCGTCACCCTGGAGGACCGCTTCGGCAAGCACCGGGTCTTCCCCCTGGCACCGCGCGGCTTCCTGCTGGAGGGGCGGACCGTCACGCTCGTGAGGCCCCGGGCCACCCCTGCCGCGGCGGCTGCCGCGGGGCCGCGGCTGACCGCCTCGGGCTCGATCGCCGTACCCGGCGCACGGGCCCGGGTGGCGCGCGCCGGACGCATCTACGTCGAGGGACGGCACGACGCGGAGCTGGTGGAGAAGGTATGGGGGGACGACCTGCGCATCGAGGGGGTCGTCGTGGAGTACCTGGAGGGCGTCGACGACCTGCCCGCCGTCGTCGAATCCTTCGCGCCCGCCCCCGACGCGCGACTCGGGGTGCTCGTGGACCACCTGGTACCGGGTTCGAAGGAGTCGCGGATCGCGGCGGAGGTGGGAGCGCGCAGCGGGGGGAACGTGCTGGTCGTCGGGCACCCCTACATCGACATCTGGGAGGCCGTGAAACCCGCCTCCGTAGGGATCGGCGGGTGGCCCCGGGTGCCCAGGGGGACGGACTGGAAGCTCGGGGTGTGCGCGGGGCTGGGCTSGGAGCCGAACACGGGCGCCGCCTGGCAGCGCATCCTGGGCAC
>NZ_JASKYT010000093.1:0-23713 GCF_041028275.1 Streptomyces sp. PU-14G | reverse complement strand
CTTCACGGGCCGTCATGGCCGACTCGTACTTGAACTTGCCGTAGTCCATGAGCTTGCACACCGGCGGGCGGGCGTTCGCCGCCACCTCGACCAGGTCGAGGTCGTACTCCTGTGCGAGCTCAAGGGCCTTGGCAAGCGGCACGATGCCGACGGAGTACGACCTCGACCAGGTCGAGGTCGTACTCCTGTGCGAGCTCAAGGGCCTTGGCAAGCGGCACGATGCCGACCTGCTCGCCGCTGGGACCGACGAGTCGCACCTCGGGGACGCGAATCCGGTCGTTGATGCGGGGCTCGGCGCTGATGGGGCCTCCTCGGGTACACCGCGCGACCGTCTGGCGGACGACCGCGCACGAGTCTGTAATGAGTGGTGACCACCGCCGCAGAAAGCGCAAAGCGCCCCGGACGGGTCACAGGCGGGGCTCCTCACAGACCGGGAGCACCGCCGCGGAACTCCGCGGGGCGCAGCCTGACCTTTGACCCGCGGCCCGCAGGGCCACCAGGTGGGAGATCGGAGCCTCCACTTGCGGGCTGGAGTCCGCCTTCGTGCGGGCAGTCTTCAGCCGGTCGTTTCCCCAGCATACCAGCAGGCCCCGCGGAGCGCCGCCCGGCACCGCCCGGCACCGCCCGGCACCCCGCCGCACGAGCCCGCGGCCGGTACGGGCGGCCCGTACGACGGCGGGTGACGGGCGGGGCTTAGGGTGAGCCGCATGAGCGACGCCGCAGCCGCCGGGCAGCCCTTCGACCCCTCCGGCCAGAACACTCCCGACTTCGACAGCCTGACCCGCGACATCGCGGACGTCCCCGCGGTCGAGGTCATCACCACGGTGGCGGTGCACCTGATGAGCTCCGCCGCCGTCAACCTCGGACTGGCCGAGGACGGCGAGCAGCACAAGGACCTGGACGAGGCGCGGAAGCTGATCCACGCGCTGGCCGGGCTCGTCACGGCGAGCGCCACCGAGATCGGCTCCTACCACGCCGCGCCGCTGCGGGACGGCCTCAAGTCGCTCCAGCTCGCCTTCCGCGAGGCCTCCACCGTGCCCGACGAGCCCGGCCAGGGCCCCGGCGAGAAGTACACGGGCCCCGTCCACGGCTGACCCGCCCGGGACCCGGCCGGTCCCCCGACGGATCGGCCCGTCCGCACCACGCCCCGTCCGCACCCCGGCTCGCCCGCTCAGCTCACCCGCGTCTCACGGCGGGGCCTGCGGTTGGGCTGGGGATGCGTGAGCATGTGCACGTACGCCGCGATCGCCCCGCCCACCAGCGGCGCGACGATGAACATCCACAGCTGGGTCAGCGCGGCCCCGCCCGCGAAGATCGCGGGGCCCAGGCTCCTGGCCGGGTTCACCGAGGTACCGGTCAGCGGGATGCCGACCAGATGGACGACGGCCAGCGCGATACCGATGGGCAGCCCGTCGAAGCCGACGACCGCGACCTTGTGGGTGACAGCCAGCACCGTGTAGACGAACAGGAACGTCAGCACCATCTCGGCGACGAACGCGCCTCCGGTGTTGACGTGCACCGCGGAGCGGTCGCCGAAGCCGTTGCTGCCGAACGTCTCGCTCGTCTGCAGCCCTGGGACCTGCTTGGCGACCAGGAGGAGCAGCGCGGCCCCCGCGATGCCGCCGACCAGCTGCGCGACCCAGTACTTGACCGCCAGGTCCAGATCGAGGCGTCCGGCCAGGAACATCCCCAGCGTCACCGCGGGGTTCAGGTGCGAGCCGGAGATCGGGCCGACGGCGTACGCGAGCGCCAGCATCACGAAGCCGAAGGTGAGCGCGATGCCGAGCGAGCCGATGTACTCGGCGGCCAGCACGGCCGCACCCACTCCGAAGAAGACCAGGAGCAGCGTTCCCAGGAACTCCGCGGCGACCGGCTGGGGCTTGTCTTCCAGGTCCTTGAGCTGTTCCGGACTGGCCTGGAGCGACTTGACCTGCATGTCGACCTCCCGTGGGGGTCGTAGGAGCAGGCCGGGACGGTCCGTCCCGGCGCTTCCTCCCGAGTGTCCGACGCGCCCGGCCCGCTCGCACCTCGGGCGGGCCCGCCACCCCCGGGCCACGCGCCGCTCGTCCAGGTCAGGCCCGGTAGAAGGCGTTTTCGGGCAGTGCACTGCCCGGCGGGAGCAGCGCCAGGTCGAGGCCCTTGACCAGCCGGGTGCGCACCGTCTCGTCGGCGGCGAGCGCCTCCGCGACCCGGCGGGCCACGGCCGGTACCTCGGCGCCCGGCCGCAGCGCGAGGGCCAGCGTGCCGTCGCCCGTGGAGTCGCCGGGCGCCAGGTGGGCGCCGGCGATCTGCGGCTCGGCCGCGAGCACGGCGCGCACCGCCTCGCCGAGCGCGGGGTCGTCCAGCGGGCGGGTGTGCGTGCGCCCGGCGGCGAGCGCCTGGAGCGCGGGCCCGGCCAGCTCGTAGGTCACGGGGCCTGCCAGGTCCAGCACCACGGTGTCGGCCTGCTCGTGGGCAGCCGCCTGCAGCGCCTGGTGGAGCGGTACGGCGACGGGCCGCGCGTCGGGACGCCAGCGGGCCAGCGCCTCGGTGGAGGTGAAGGCGGGCAGCGCGCGACGCCCGCCGGGCGCGTTGAGGGTGGGCACGGCCATCTCGCTGGTCTTGTCGCGGCGCAGCCCGTCCTGGCCGGTCTCGGCCTCCGTCAGGACGGCGACGACCGGCACCAGCAGCCGCGCCCCGCTCAGCGCCTCCAGGACGCGCGATTCGGCAGCGGGCGCGCCGGGGTCGGCCTCCCACGCGGCCAGGGCCTGAGCGAGCGCGTCGTCCGCTGTGCCGTCGTCGCGGGAGAAGGCCGAGCTGGGGATGTTCTTGAGCGCCACCCGCCGAGCGTATCCGGTGCAGGGCGACGGCCCGGCGCGGGCCCTCAGGCGGGGCAGCGGCGGCGCCGGGACCGCAGCGGGCGCCCCGACGGGGTGCCGCCGGTGAGCTGCCAGGGTGAGCCGGCGGGCCTCTCCGGGGGTGAGCCGGTACGCCTCACAGCGGGCGCGGAGGCCCTCGCCGCAGGCGGGACGGCAGGCGGAAGGTGACGCCTCGGTGGACCGCGAAGGCCACGCCGATCAGCAGCGCGCCCAGCACGGCCGCTCCCAGCGCGAACCAGCCGGGACCCGCACCGTCCGCCGGGCGGGCCACGCCGAAGTACTCCTTGCCGTACTCGCCCACGCGCGGCTGCTGCTTCTCCGGCTTGACGTGCGAGCCCATCTCGATGGCTGCCGCCGGATCCACCACTCCGGTGCCGACGGCGTCGCTGCGACCGCCCTCCGGGGTGTTGCGGGCGGTGTCCGCGATCAGCTCCTTGATCTGCGCGGGGCTCAGGTCCGGATGCGCGGCGCGGACCAGCGCGACGGCGCCCGAGGTGAAGGCCGCGGCGGCGCTGGTGCCCCAGCCCTGGTAGTAGGTGCGGTCCGGGTCGGCGATGAGGATGTCCTTGCCCGGTGCCGCCACGGTGGCGTACCAGCGGCGGGTGGAGAAGGAGGCTCGCGCCCCCTTGCGGTCGACGGCGGCCACGGCGATGACGCCCGGGTAGGCGGCGGGGTAGGAGACGTGGTCACCGTCCTCGCCGCCGTTGCCCGCCGACGCGACGACGACCACGCCCTTGCGCAGTGCGTAGCGGACCGCCGCGTCCTCGTGCGGGTCGGGGTGCGCGGAGTCGCTGTCGTCCCCCAGGGAGAGGTTGATGACGTCGGCGCCGTGGTCGGTTGCCCAGCGGATGCCCTCGGCCAGCGCCGTGCCGCGCTCGTCGCGGGCCTTGGCGCGCTGCGGGTCCTGGTCCTCCAAAAGCACGCGGACGGGCAGCACATGGGCCTCGGGCGCGATGCCCAGGATGCCGTCCTCGCCGCCCTTGCCGTGCCCGTGCCCTGCGATGATCCCGGCCATGGCCGTGCCGTGCCGCGCCCAGGCGCGGTCTCCCCTGCTGGCCCCCATGCCGACCAGGTCCTTGCCCTTCAGGACGTTCTTGCGCAGGTCGGGGTGGTCGGCGTCGACGCCGGTGTCGAGCACGGCGACGGTGACGCCCTGGCCCTTGGTGGTCTTCCACGCGGCCTTCGCGTTGAGCGCTCCGAGGGCCCACTCCTGCCGCTGGAGCCCCTCGCCCTGCGCGTGCGCGGTGCCGACTGTGGCAGGGGCCACCGCCAACAGGGCGCACAGCGGGGCGAGCAGGGTACGGAGCAGACGCTTCATCGGGACTCGCCCTCCCCCCGGCCGCCCCGGGGATCGTCCGTCCCCCGGTCGCTCCGGTGCTCGTTCTTCCCCCGGTCGCTCCGGGGCTCGCCCCCGGGCTCGTCCTTGCCCTCGCCGGTCTCGTGGCCCTCGATCGTCGCCTCGCGGAGCCGCTGTTCCACGCGGTCGGCGATGCCCTGCGCGTCGTGGCCGAGCCCGGCCTGTGCGGCGGCGGAGGTCTCGCCCTTGCGGGTGGCGGCAGCGGCGGGCTGGGGGTCGGTGACGACCCGTCCGTCGGCGAAGCCGGAGACGGAGTAGACCACGACGGGCACGTCCTGGAGCACGTGGAGGGACCAACTGGCCCGCTGGGCGTCGCCGAAGTCCGCAGCGACGGTGCCGCGCGCCGCGTACGGGCGGGGCATCAGGTCGGTGCGCTCGGTCAGGTTCTGGGTGGCGAACCGCTCGCGCAGGTCGCGCATGGCGGCCGGGTCCGCCTTGGTGAACATCAGCCCGACCGTGGTGACGCGGCTGGTGGTCTCGTCGGTGTAGGTGGCCCGTACCAGCCGGGCGCAGCCCACCGGAGCGAGCGCCTCGGCCAGCAGCGGGTCGAACGCGTGGGCACAGGTGCTGTCCGGGGCGACGGCGACGCGCGTCCAGCGCCGGTCCGCGCCGCCGGGCCCCGCGTCCTTCCCCTTGAGGGTGCGCGGGAACAGTTCGTCGACGGGGATCTCGTGCCAGGCGGCCCGCGCGCCGTCGAAGCCCTGCGCGAGAGCGGGGCGTTGCTCGGTGTCCCCGCTCAGCAGCATGCCGGCGCCCGAGCCCCCCAGCAGGCCGACACCGAGCACGAGGCAGACGGCCGCGACGAGGGTCCGCACGGTCAGCGGGGAGCGCCCCTCGGACCAGCCGTCCCCGGCACCGAAGGTGTCCTCGCGGGCCGGCGAGGTGGCCGGCATGGGCGTGGCGGTTTCCGGCGGGGCGGCGCCGGGCGGGCCGCCGAACGGCGCGGAGACGGGCGGGTGCGCATGCGGCGTGGCGCGGGGAGGCTCGGTGGGCGGTGCCGGGGTGCGTGCCGCCCCGGTGCCGGGGCGGGGSKGCGCGGTGGGTGAGGACGCGGTAGCCCGGCGTCAGCGTGCCGAGCTCGGAGCCCTGCGCCGCGGCAGCGTGCCGGGCCCGGAGCCCCGCGCCGCGGCCCCGACATGACGGCGTAACACATTGCGGGGCCGTGACGCTGAGGGGAGTACGGGCGAGCCGCTGGCGTAGTGAGCCCGTGTCCGACGGCGGCCGGGGTCTCTCCTGTGGGGGGTGGCGACCCCGGCCGTCTTCGCTTTTTCGCCGGCCCGCGCCCCGCTTCCGAAGGCGCTGGGCCGGTACAGAAGGGCGGTCCGGGGGCGGTCCGGGCCGGCTCAGTCCACCCGGTTCACGAGTTTCACGAACTGGTTCCAGGACCGTTCCGGCTTCTGCGGGTCCCACAGTTTCTGTGCCGTGGCGGCGAGCGGCAGCCGGATGCCGCTCGCGACCTGTTCGGGGGTCTGCGCGTCGGCGAGGTCGCCCCACACGGAGAACCGGCCGCCGACGATGTCGTCCGCTCCGGCGTACTTGCCGGGCACGGCTTCGGTGCCCCGTACGACGGCGGGGGTCCAGCTCTCGTAGATGCGCTCGCCCGTGGGGTAGGTGAAGTTGTTGGGCTGGCCGATGACGTAGTAGAGGTACTCGTCGTTCATGTTCACCACCTCCCAGCCTTCCTTCAGGTACTCCTCGGGTTCCCGCTCGCCGTCCTCCCGGCCTGTCCAGTAGGCGACCTGGCGGGGCTTGGTGGGTTTGACGACGCCGCCGCGGTGCATGCCGTCGTTCCAGACCTGCGGCATCTTGTGGTGCTTGCGCAGGGTGGCGGCGCGGTCGTTGAGCCAGTCGGTGGCCAGGTCCTGGATCTTGGCGTTCTTGCCGAACCTGTCCTTGGCCTCCTTGGCGAGCCCGGGGTAGGTCTCCTCCGGGTTCTGCGCCATCAGCGCCTGGTACTCGTCGCCGCCGGCGTGTGCGTACTTGCCGGGGAAGAGGTCGGCGAACTCCCCGAGCAGGTCGTCGACGATCTTGGCGGCCTTCGGGTTGCTGATGTCGATGGCGCCGCGCGGGGTCTGTCCGCCGGCGCCGCGCAGCTGGAGGTCGGGGTGGGCGTCGATGACGGCGCCGAGGTGGCCGGGCGAGTCGATCTCGGGGATGACGGTGATGTGGCGGGACTGTGCGAGCTTGACGATGTCGCGGACCTGGTCCTTGGTCAGGTGGGGGGTCGAGACGATCTCGGGGTGGGTGTCGCTCTCGACGCGGAAGGCCTGGTCGTCGGAGAGGTGCAGCTGGAGCTGGTTGAGCTTCAGGTCGCCCATCTCGCGGATGCGGTCCTTGATCCAGTCGGCGCTGAAGTTCTTGCGCGCGATGTCGAGGGAGAAGCCGCGCTGCGGGCGGTCGGGGGTGTCGTGGACGGTGCCCTCGGCGAAGCGGTGCTGGGCGCGGTAGGTCTGCAGCAGGGTGCGGGTGCCGTAGAAGACGCCGGCGTCGCCGGCCGAGGTGATGGTGACCTTGCCGTCGCGGCTGGTGAGCGCGTACCCCTCGCGTCCGCCCTTGGTCTTCTTGTCGCGCTTGAGTTCGATGTCGCCCGTCCGGGCGGGCCCTGATGCGACGTCCACCTTCAGCTCGTCCGCGAGCAGTTTCGCCTCGTCCTTGAGTGAGCCGCTGTCGGTGACGACGCGGGTGTACTTGGTACGTTCCCAGCCGGGCCCGCGCACGGCGTTCCAGTCGCGCACGGAGGGTACGACGGCGGGTGCGGCGCCCACCCGGTCGGGGCCCTTGGGGGCCGGCGGCTGCGATCCGCCGTCCGCGTGCGAGGCGGAGGGCGAGCTCTCACCGCCGTCGCCGTTGTCCCCGCCTCCTCCGCAGCCGGTCAGGCCGAGCAGGCCGGCGGCGAGCGCCACCGCCAGCGCGGTGCGGGGGGCGCCGGCCCCGGTGCGGGGGGTGCCGGGGGTACCGGCACCGGCGCCGGACGTGCCGGCGGCTGACCGCCCGGACTTGTTTCGCCAGTTTCGTCCCATACGAATACGGTATTTCCCCTTTCCGGCGCTCCCCCGTCAGGTATGCGTTCCCACGCGTTCCCTTCCGGGTGAAAAACACGGGCGAGACGGCCGGTGATTCCTCCGCACGGCTACCGTGACGGAACCGGACCGCCGATCTCGGGACCTTCGGACCGCACCTTCGGACCGCACGGAGCGCATGACCCATCCCACGCCCTCACCCACGCAGTGCCGGACGCACGGACAACCGCAGCATTCGCAGGACCAAACGCAGCGCAGGACGCAGGAGCGGGCGCGGCGGCACACCCCGCTGGACCGGCTCAACCTGGCGGCCGACGGCCCTGCCGAGTCCCTGCTCCTGGACTGCTGCGGCAGCCGCCGCTGGGCGCGGCGGCTGGCCGAGCACCGCCCCTACCCGGATGTGGACGCCCTGTTGGCCGCGGCCGACGAGGCCAGCTACGACCTGACGCCCGCCGACCTGCGCGAGGCCCTGGCCGGGGAGCCGGGCGCCCACCCGCTGGAGGGCGAGCCGCAGGTGGGGGTCCTCGCCGCGCACACCGCGCTGCGGGCGGCACACGGCGCGTACGAGGAGAAGTTCGGGCACGCCTTCCTCTTCTGCCTGGACGGGTTCGCGGTGGAGGAGCGGCTGGATCACGTCCTGGCGGGGATTCGGACACGCTTGGACAACGACGCCGACGAGGAGTGGGCGGTCACCGCGGAGGAGCTGCGGCGGCTGGCCCGCGGCCGGCTGGGCCGCCTGGCGACCGGCGGCAGCACCGCGCGGGAGTGGCGCCGCTCACACCGGAGGTAGGGTCTTTCGTTTGGATCTGGCTGGATCAGGGAGCGGGCTCCGGTGCGTGCTCTCGCAAGGCGGAGGATGGGGGTCCCCCCGGCCGGAGGCTGGGGGAGAGTCCCTGCGTGGGGGCACCTCCCGGGGCGAGCGAAGCCGAGCCCTGGGGGAAGCGGCGACTGACTCCCCCAGCCTCCGGCCGGGGGTGCCCCCAGCCGCGAGAGTGCGTGCCGGGGCCCGCGAGCCCAGCCAGATCCAAACGAGAGGCCCTAGGCCGTCCGTGCCTGATTGATCACACCTGCACACCCCTGGGCGAAGGTCCCGACAGGCCGTCGCTACGATGACTGAGGCCGGTGGACCGTACCCGGCCGGGCCCGCCCGACCTCCCAAAGCCGGCAGGCCCCAATGTCCGCTCCCGGAGGGTATTTCCGTGCCGGCTGGAACGCTGTACCGCGGCCGGGAAGGAATGTGGTCCTGGGTGGCTCACCGAGTCACCGGCGTCCTCATCTTCTTCTTCCTGTTCGTGCACGTCCTCGATACCGCGCTCGTCCGCGTCTCGCCCGAGGCGTACGACGACACGATCGCCATTTACAAGACGCCCCTCGTCAACGTGATGGAGTACGGCCTGGTGGCCGCCATCCTCTTCCACGCGCTGAACGGCCTGCGGGTCATCGCGGTGGATTTCTGGTCAAAGGGCGCGAGGTACCAAAAGCAGATGCTGTGGACCGTGATGGGCGTGTGGATCGTCCTCATGGCCGGTGCCTTCTACCCGGTGCTGCAGCACACGCTGCGCACGCTGTTCGGGAGCTGATGCGTGATGTCGACGACCGAGACGACCGAAGCCGCCAAGAACGCGGAGGGGGCCAGTGGCCCCACCGACGACGTCGCGCTGTTCGACGTCGACCACCCCGCGCCCGTCATCGAGCCGCCGCGCAAGCGGACGGCGAAGACCCCGAAGGCCTCGCGCGGCAACTTCGAGATGCAGACGTGGCTGTTCATGCGCCTGTCGGGCATCGTCCTCGTGGTGCTCGTCCTGGGCCACCTGCTGATCCAGCTGGTGCTGGACGGCGGCGTGTCCAAGATCGGGTTCGCCTTCGTGGCGGGCCGCTGGGCCTCGCCGTTCTGGCAGGTGTGGGACCTGGCGATGCTGTGGCTGGCCATGCTGCACGGCGCCAACGGGCTGCGCACGGTGATCAACGACTACGCCGAGCGCGACAACACCCGCTTCTGGCTGAAGATGCTGCTGTACGTGGCCACCGTCTTCACCGTCCTGCTGGGCACGCTGGTGATCTTCACCTTCGACCCGAACATCCGCTGACGTACCGGGGCTGAAGGCTGAGGTTTTCCCGATGAGCACCGTGAACAACGTAAAGATCCACAAGTACGACACCGTCATCGTCGGCGCGGGCGGCGCGGGCATGCGTGCGGCCATCGAGTCCACCAAGCGCAGCCGCACCGCCGTGCTGACCAAGCTGTACCCGACCCGCTCCCACACCGGCGCGGCCCAGGGCGGCATGGCAGCGGCCCTCGCCAACGTCGAGGAGGACAACTGGGAGTGGCACACCTTCGACACGATCAAGGGCGGTGACTACCTGGTCGACCAGGACGCCGCCGAGATCCTGGCGAAGGAGGCCATCGACTCCGTCCTCGACCTGGAGAAGATGGGCCTGCCCTTCAACCGCACGCCGAACGGCACCATCGACCAGCGGCGGTTCGGCGGGCACTCCCGCAACCACGGCGAGGCCCCGGTGCGCCGCTCCTGCTACGCCGCGGACCGCACGGGTCACATGATCCTCCAGACGCTGTACCAGAACTGCGTCAAGGAGGGCGTGGAGTTCTTCAACGAGTTCTACGTCCTGGACCTGCTGCTGAACGAGGACGAGGGCGTCAAGAAGACGGCGGGCGTGGTGGCCTACGAGCTGGCCACCGGCGACGTGCACGTCTTCCAGGCCAAGGCCGTGGTCTTCGCCTCCGGCGGCAACGGCAAGTTCTTCAAGGTGACCTCCAACGCGCACACCCTGACCGGCGACGGGCAGGCCGCCGCGTTCCGGCGCGGGCTGCCGCTGGAGGACATGGAGTTCTTCCAGTTCCACCCGACCGGCATCTGGAAGATGGGCATCCTGCTGACGGAGGGCGCCCGCGGTGAGGGCGGCATCCTGCGCAACAAGGACGGCGAGCGCTTCATGGAGAAGTACGCGCCCGTCATGAAGGACCTCGCCTCGCGTGACGTCGTCTCCCGCGCGATCTACACCGAGATCCGCGAGGGCCGGGGCTGCGGCGCCGACAAGGACCACGTCTACCTGGACCTCACCCACCTGCCGCCGGAGCAGCTGGACGCCAAGCTGCCCGACATCACCGAGTTCGCGCGCACGTACCTGGGCATCGAGCCGTACACCGACCCGGTGCCGATCCAGCCGACCGCGCACTACGCGATGGGCGGTATCCCCACCAACGTGCAGGGTGAGGTGCTGTCCGACAACACCACCCCGATCCCGGGCCTGTACGCGGCGGGCGAGGTGGCCTGCGTGTCCGTGCACGGCGCCAACCGGCTGGGCACCAACTCGCTGCTGGACATCAACGTCTTCGGCCGCAGGGCCGGCATCGCCGCCGCCGAGTACAGCGCGACGGCGAGCTACGTCGAGCTGCCGGAGGAGCCGGCGAAGTTCGTGCTCGACGAGATCGAGAACCTGCGCGACGCCACCGGCAGCGAGCGCGTGGTCGAGATCCGCAAGGCGCTGCAGGAGACCATGGACAAGAACGTCATGGTCTTCCGTACGGAGCAGACGCTGAAGGAGGCCGTCGACGAGATCGGCTCCCTGCGCAAGCGCTACCGCGACATCAGCGTCCAGGACAAGGGCAAGCGGTTCAACACCGACCTGCTGGAGGCCATCGAGCTGGGCAACCTGCTGGATCTGGCCGAGGTCACGGCGGTCTCCGCGCTCGCCCGCAAGGAGTCGCGCGGCGGCCACTACCGCGAGGACTTCCCCAACCGCGACGACGTCAACTTCATGCGGCACACCATGGCGTACCGCGAGGTGGGCGACGACGGCAACGAGTCGATCCGGCTGGACTACAAGCCGGTCGTGCAGACCCGCTACCAGCCGATGGAGCGTAAGTACTGATGGGCACAGCGACACTAGAGAAGAACGACTCCGCCGGGCCTGTCGACTCGGCCGAGAACAGCGCCTCGCACCTGATCACCGTGACGCTGCGGATCCGCCGGTTCAATCCGGAGGTCTCCGACGAGTCGCAGTGGCAGGACTTCACCCTGGAGATCGACCCGAAGGAGCGCGTCCTGGACGCGCTGCACAAGATCAAGTGGGAGATCGACGGGACGCTGACGTTCCGCCGCTCCTGCGCGCACGGCATCTGCGGTTCGGACGCCATGCGGATCAACGGGCGCAACCGGCTGGCCTGCAAGACGCTGATCAAGGACATCGGCCCCGAGAAGCCGATCACCGTCGAGGCCATCAAGGGCCTCACGGTCCTCAAGGACCTGGTGGTCGACATGGACCCGTTCTTCCAGGCGTACCGGGACGTCATGCCGTTCCTGATCACCAGCGGCAACGAGCCGACCCGCGAGCGCTACCAGTCGGCCGAGGACCGGGAGCGGTTCGACGACACCACCAAGTGCATCCTGTGCGCGGCGTGCACGTCGTCCTGCCCGGTCTTTTGGAACGACGGCCAGTACTTCGGCCCCGCGGCCATCGTCAACGCCCACCGGTTCATCTTCGACTCGCGCGACGAGGCCGGTGAGCAGCGGCTGGAGATCCTCAACGACAAGGACGGGGTGTGGCGCTGCCGCACCACCTTCAACTGCACCGACGCCTGCCCGCGCGGCATCGAGGTCACCAAGGCCATCCAGGAGGTCAAGCGCGCGCTGATCACGCGCCGCTTCTGACGTCCCGCGTCACACCGCGCAGCGCCGGGCCCCCCGCGTGGGGGCCCGGCGCTGTGTCATGCGGGGGTCCGCGGTGGCGCGGCCCGCGGACCGGGGGACGTCACTTCGTGAGGTAGTCCAGCGAGAGGCGGGAGAAGTAGACGCCGCCGTCGTTGCCGACCTCGTAGAGGTTGCCGACGGTGCCGTCGCCGAGTACCGCCATGGTGGAGTAGCCGGCCTGGCCGGGCTTGATCACGGCGCGGTGGGGCCAGGTGGCGCCGTCGTCCTCGCTGAGGCGGACGGTGAGTTCGTTGCGGACGCTCGTAGCGGGGGTGTTGCTGAACAGCGCGGTCTTTGTCAGGCCGGGTTTGCCCGCGCCGGGGCGCAGGTAGGAGATCTCGTCGGCGTTGTTGCCCGGGTCGGGCAGCGCGTCGGCGCGGGTCATGGCGCCGAAGGCGCCCGACGCGTCGGGGGAGGTCGCGTAGTAGCGGGCGCCGCCGTTGTTGTGCCGCATGTTCTGGACGATGTCGCCGGTGCTCCGCTGGATCGCCTTGCTCTCGTTGACGTCGCTGCCCGCCTCGGCGCCGGCCCGCCAGGTCCTGCCGTGGTCGTCGCTGATGAGGTTGCCGGTGTGGGTGCCCCGCTCGTCGCGGTAGACGACCGGCTGGAGCAGGCGCCCGTCGGAGGTCTGGATGCCGTGGCCCGAGGAGGCGAACTGGTTCTTCCAGCCCGGCTGTTTGACCTGGTCGTGGACGTCGACGGGGTCGCTCCAGGTCTTGCCGTTGTCGTCGCTGGAGATGTAGGTGAGGTGCTGGCCGCCGTCGGGGCCGTCCTCGAAGAAGTTCGTCCCGGGGCGGGCGAAGTTGTAGAAGAGGAAGACCCGCCCGGTCTCGCGGTCCACGAGGAGGCTGGAGTCGCCGGTGCCGGTGTCGGTGCGGTCGGCGTGCGCGATGATGCGGGCGTCGTCCCAGGTTGCCCCGTTGTCGGTGCTGCGCCGCAGGCCCACCTGGATGTTGCCGGGCAGGTCGCCGCTGCCCTCGACGCGCGCGTCGGTGGCGGCGAGGATCGTGCCGTCGTTGGTGGTGGCCAGGGCGGGGATGCGCACGGACTTGGCCTTGCCGTCGTACTCCTTGCCGTCGTCGCCGAGCAGCCCGTGGAAGGTGGTGTCGGTGCCGAACAGCTTGGTGGTGTTGAGCTGCGGGGTGCCCTCTTCCAGGCCGCAGCCGACGGTGCCCTGCTGGGTGCGCGTGAACCCGCCCGGCGCGGTGGTGACCAGGCGGTAGGCGGTGCCGTCCGCGCGCGTCCACTCCAGTTGGGTGCTGGAGTCGGCGGCGACGGTGCGGGTGTAGTGGCCCTGGCCGTCGGGCCCTTCGACGGTGAAGGTCTGCTCGGAGTCCGACTGGTTCTCCAGGATGAGTTGCAGCTGTCCGGTCGAGCAGTTCATGGCGGTCCGCGCGTTCAGTCCGGCGGGCGCCGCGGTGGCGGGGACGGCGAGGGCCGTTCCTGCGGCTGCCGCGACGGTGAGCGCCGCGAGCCCTCTGGCGGATGTGCGCATGCGGGGGTCCTCTCTGGTGGGGGTGGAACGGCCGCAGGACGGCCGGTCAGGACAGGATCGTGCGCAGCCAGGCGCGCTGTGCGCGCTGGTGGTGTGGCCCGCCGCCCTCGTGCCCGTTGAAGGGGTAGGCGCGTAGCTCCTTCGGCCCCGCGTAGCGGTCGAAGGCGGTACGGCAGGCCGCCGGCGGGCAGATGTCGTCGCGCAGGGCGACGGAGAAGAGGGACGGGGCGCTCGCGCGGGAGGCGTGCACGGCGGCGTCCAGGTACGCGAGGGTGGCGAACGCGCCCTCGGCGCGGTCCGGGTACAGGCTCAGGTACGCGGCGATCTCGGTGTAGGGCGGCTGCTCGGCTTCGGCGACGCCTCGCGGGATGTCGCTGAGGAACGGCACGTCCGGCAGGACGGCGGCGAGCCCCGGCACGAGTCCGGAGACGGCCAGGGCGATGCCGCCGCCCTGGCTGACGCCGGTGACGGCGACGCGTTGGGGGTCGATGGCGGGGTGGGCGCGGGCGGTGGCGACGCAGCGGACGGCGTCGGTGAACAGCCGCCGGTAGTAGTGGCCTTCGGGGTTCTCCAGGCCGCGGGTGAGGAAGCCGGGGACGGCTCCGGGCGGGGCCGGTACCGGGTCGGGGGTGTCGCCGACGGCCGCCGACCAGCCCTGGCCGCGGGTGTCCATGAGCAGGTGGGCGTAGCCGTCGCAGGCCCACAGGGTGTTCTCGTGCTCCAGGCCTCTGCCGCGCCCGTATCCGAGGAACTCCACGACGCAGGCGAGCCCGCGGCCCGTGCGGGCGGCGCGTTCCTCGGCTCCGGCCGGCATTCTCAGCCAGGCCCGGACGGGCGCGCCGCCGAATCCCGTGAAGGTGACGTCGTAGGTGTCCAGGAGGGTTGGACCGCAGTCCACGGGGGTGAAGCGGGGCGGCTGCGCGTGGCTGTCGGCTTCCTTCAGGGTGCGGGTCCAGAAGGCGTCGAAGTCGTCGGGTTCGCGCAGGGCCGGGACGGCGGACAGGCGTGCGGGGTCCGGGGAGGGCATCGGCGGGGCTGGCCTCTCTGTCCGACGTCCCGAGGGACAGCTCCCACCCGGGTGAGATGACGTCAGACGTCTCATGTTTGTGGGACCCTAGAGAGGCCTCCCGGGTGCGTCAAGAGCGCGGACCGCGGCTCACCCCGCGGGGACGGGCCCCCGCCCGTCGCGCGGAACCCTGCCGGCCCGTGCCGCACGGGAGTCGGCGAGCCTGCGGCGCAGCGGCGCGTAGTGGTCGGCGAGCGCAGCGGCCAACTCCTCCGCGTCGCCCGCGCGTGCCGCGTCGGCGATGCGCTGGTGGGCGGCGATGGTGTCCTGCTCGTCCTCCGCGCTGACGACGTTCAGATACGGCGCCACGACCGTGTAGACGTCCCAGAACGCCATGGACAGCTGGCCGATCAGCGCGTTGCCCGAGGCTCCGACGAGGTGGGCGTGGAAGGCGCGGTCCGACTCGACGAAGCCGGTGCCGCCCTTGGCCCCGCTCTCCCGCATCCGGCGCACGAGCCCGTCCAGGGTGTCGAGGTAGGCGTGGTCGGCGGCGCCGGTGAACTTCGCGACCATGCCGCGCTCGAACAGCTCGCGCGCCTCCAGCAGGTCGGCCATCACCTGCATGTCGTCGTCGACGCTGAGCATGCCGCGGAAGGTCAGCGACTCGACCAGCGCCGACAGGCTCAGCCGTCCGACGTAGGTGCCGTGGCCGTGCCGCACCTCCACGATGTCGAGCGCGTGGAGGGTTTTGACGGCCTCCCGGACGCTGGACCTGCTGGCGTCCAGCTCCTCGCACAGCGTGGCCTCCGTTGGCAGGGGATCGCCCGGCCTGAGCCGGTTGTGGAGGATGTAGCGCTTGATCCCCTCGGTCACTTCCTGCCGTAGCAACTGCCGGCCGGTACGCCCCGCGTTCATTTCGTGACCTCCCACCCTCTTGACCCTTCTTCCGTCACCGGGCTAGCTTCCGGCCATCATCAGACATCATACGTCTGATGCCCCCTCTTCTGTGTGCTGTGCACCTGCCCCACCCCCTCGTGTGGAGGAACTATGCCGGATCGGAAACCCGCCGCCGTCGAGCGGCGGACCTTCCTCCGCATGAGCGGTGCCCTCGGCGCCGCGACCGCTTTCACGGCAAGCCTGTCGGCGTGCGGTGGTCCCGACTCGACGGTGTTCGCGGGGCAGGAGGCCGGCCGGGACACGATCGAAGCCGGCATCTCCTACACCCTCTCCACCGGCTTCGACCCGATGATCACCTCCGGCGCCACGCCCTTCGCCGCCAACATGCACCTCTTCGAGGGCCTCGTCGACCTCGACCCGGCCACCTTGGAGGCCCGCCCCGGGCTGGCCACCGCGCTCCCGAGCAAGGTCGACGAGAGGACCTACCGCGCCACCCTCCGGGACGGCGCCACCTGGCACGACGGTTCCGCGGTGACCACCGAGGACGTCGTCTTCAGCTTCGAGCGCGTCATGGACCCCGACAACGCCTCCGTGATGGCGCAGTTCATCCCCTTCCTCGACAAGGTCGAGGCCGTGGACGCGCGCACGGTCGAGTTCACGCTGAAGCATCCCTTCGCGCTGTTCCCCTCCCGGATATCCGTGGTCAGAATCGTGCCGAAGAAGATCGTGGAGAGGGACTCCAAGCGGTTCGACGCCCACCCGGTCGGCTCGGGCCCCTACCGGTTCGTCAAGGCCGTCCGCGAGGACCGCATCACGTTCGCCAGGTGGGACGAGTACAACGGCGAGCATCCCGCCCGGGCGAAGAAGATGGTGTGGCGGCTGATCTCCGACCCCTCGGCGCGGGTCAGCGCGCTGGAGTCGGGGCGGGTCCAGGCCATCGAGGACGTACCGTACCTGGACATCCCGCGCATGAAGGAGTTCAGCACCGTGCGGTCGGTGCTCTCCTTCGGGCTGCTGTTCCTGATGTTCAACTGCTCCCGCAAGCCCTTCGACGACAAACGCGTGAGGCAGGCGCTGCACTACGCCGTCGACACCGAGAAGCTCATCCGGATCGCCCTGCTGGGCGGCGCGGACCCGGCCGTCGGCTACCTCCAGCGCGACCACCCCGACCACCGCAGGGCCGCGGCGGTCTACGACTACGACCCGGCCCGCGCCAGGAAGCTGCTGGACGAGGCGGGCGTCCGCGGGCTCTCGGTGAAGCTGCTGGTCACCGACACCGCATGGGTCAACGACGCGGCTCCGCTGATCAAGGAGGGCTGGGACGCCGTGGGGGTGCGCACCTCGCTCGACATCGCCCAGTCCCCCGCCCAGTACGCCAAGGTCGACCGGGGCGGGTACCAGGCGCTGCTCGCCCCCGGCGACCCCTCGGTCTTCGGCAACGACGTCGACCTGCTGATGCGCTGGTTCTACAACGGCCTGTGGCCCACCACGCGCTACAAGTGGGACAAGGACCCGGCCTACGACAAGCTCACCTCCCACCTCGACGACGCCGCGCGCGCCGAGGACGAGAAGGAACGCGACCGGCTGTGGGCCAGGGCCCAGGACCTGGTCGCCGAGCACGTGCCGCTCTACCCGCTGCTGCACCGCAGGCTTCCCAGCGCCTGGGACGAGGGGAAGCTGACGCGGTTCGAACCCCTGCCCACCACGGGGCTCTCCTTCCTCGACACCGCACGCGCCTGACCGGGACACCGCGCCCGCCCGACCTGCCGCGCCGCCCGCAACCGCGCGGGTCGCCGCCCGGCACCGCGCCGGTCCTCGCCCGGGCCGCGGCCCGTCCGGCCACCGCCCACCGACCTCCCACCCGCTAGGGACACGACGATGGTTGCTTTCCTCCGGCTCGCTGCGCGCCGGATCGCGATGCTGCCTGTGATGATCCTCGGCATCACGCTGATGGTCTTCGTGGTCATGCAGTTCTCGCCGACCGACCCCGCCTACAACGCGCTCGGTGAGGGCGCCTCCGCCCAGGCCCGCGAGGCCTTCGCCGAGGAGCACGGGCTCAACGACCCGCTGTTCGTGCGCTACTTCCGGTTCCTCGGGGACCTGCTGCACCTGGATCTGGGGGCGACGGTGCCGCCGAGCACGCCCGTCGCGGACCGGATCGCCACGGCCTTCCCGCTGACCTTCCAGCTGACGCTCTTCAGCCTCGTCCTCGCGATCGTCTTCGCCGTGGTGTTCGGCGTCATCGGCGCCGTGTGGCGCGACCGCTGGCCCGACCAGGTCGTGCGGGTGGTCTCGATGGCCGGGGTGGCCATCCCCTCCTTCTGGCTCGGCGTGCTGCTCATCCAGCAGTTCGCGCTCAACACGCCGCTCTTCCCGACGGGCGGCTACACCAATCCGGCCGACTCGTTCACGGGCTGGCTGCACACGATGACGCTGCCCGCGGTCTCGATCGCGCTGGCCGTCTCCGCCTCGCTGGCCCGGCTGGTGCGCACCTCGCTGGTCGCGGAGCTGGAGCGCGACTACGTGCGCACCGCGCGCGGCAACGGCCTGCCTGAGGGCATGGTGCTGCGCTCCGCGCTGCGCAACGCGTTGGTCAACCCGCTGACCGTGCTGGGCATCAAGGTCGGCTACATGCTCAGCGGCGCCGTCGTCATCGAGGCGATCTTCGACCTGCCCGGCATGGGCAAGCTCATCCTGGAGGGCGTCACCGGCAACGACACGGCGCTGGTGCAGGGCACCGTGCTGACGATCGCTGTGGCCTTCCTGGTCGTCAACGTGCTCGTCGACCTTCTCTCTCTGCTGGTCAACCCGCGTATCAGGACGGTGTGAGATGTTCAGTGCGCGTGTGAGGAAGCTGGCCCGCCCGGGAATCCGCTTCCGCTCCCTCCCGCTGACCTCCCGCGTCAGCCTGGGCCTTCTGCTGCTCGTCGTGCTCGGCGCCGTGCTGGCCCCGCTGCTGACGCAGGACCCGCTGGCCATGGACCAGCCCGTCCAGGCACCCGGCTCCGAGCACCTGTTCGGCACCGACCGGGCGGGCCGCGACGTCTTCGCCCGGGTCCTGCACGGCGCCCGCTACTCGCTGATCATCGGGCTGGGCGCGACCGCCGTCGCCCTGGTGGCAGGCGGCGTCCTCGGCTCGCTGGCCGCCACCTCGCACAAGTGGGCCGACGAGGCCGTCATGCGCGTGCTCGACGTGGTGATGTCCTTCCCGCCGATCGCGCTCGCCGCCGTCCTGGTGGCCGTCTTCGGCACCAGCATCCCCGTCATCATCCTGACCATCGCCGTCGTCTACACCCCCTCGCTGGCCCGCGTCGTGCGCGCCAACGTCATGGAGCAGTACGGCGAGGACTACGTCGCCGCCGAACGGGTCATCGGCGCCAGGCGGGGCCACATCGTGCTGCGGCACGTGGCCGTCAACTGCGCGGCCCCCGTCATGGTGTTCGCCACCGTCATGGTCGCCGAATCGATCATCTTCGAGGCCAGCCTCTCCTTCATCGGCGCCGGCGTGCAGGACCCCGACCCCAGCTGGGGCAGCGTGCTGTCCTACGGCCGCGACATCCTGCTGGCCGGCGGCTGGTGGGCGACCTTCTTCCCCGGCCTGGCCGTCCTGGTGACCGTGCTGGCGCTCAACGTCCTCTCCGAGGGCATGACCGACGCCGCCGCCGCGCCCGCCCCCGGCTCGGACACCGCCRCCCCGGCCCCCCGGGTCGCGGACGAGCGGGCGGCCGACGCCTACGACCGCGAGGCGGCCGGCCCGGCAGTGGTCAGGCAGGCACTGGCCGAGCTCGCCGAGCGGCGCTCCACCCGTCCGCCGGCGCTCAGACCCGTCCCCGAGGACGCGCCCACGCTGCTGTCCGTGCAGAACCTCTCCATCCGCTTCCCCGACCGCTACGGCGACGTCGCCGTCGTCGACGACGTCTCCTTCACGGTCCGCGAGGGGGAGACGCTCGGCCTGGTCGGCGAGTCCGGATGCGGCAAGAGCATCACCAGCCTCGCCGTCATGGGCCTGCTGGCGCCCACCGCACGGACCAGCGGCAGCATCCGCTACCAGGGCAAGGATCTGCTGCGGCTCGGCTCCCGCGAGCGGCGCACGCTGATGGGCCCGCAGATCGCGATGGTCTACCAGGACGCGCTCTCCTCCCTCAACCCCTCGGTCCTCGTCGGCAGGCAGCTCGGCCGCCTCACCTCCCGCGGCGGCACGAGAACACCCTCCGAGCTGCTGGAGCTGGTGGGCCTCTCCCCCGCGCGCACCCTGCGCAGCTACCCGCACGAGCTGTCCGGCGGCCAGCGCCAGCGCGTCCTGATCGCCATGGCGCTCTCCCGCAACCCCCGGCTGCTGATCGCGGACGAGCCCACCACGGCCCTGGACGTGACCGTCCAGGCCCAGGTGGTCGAGCTGCTGGAGCGGTTGCAGAAGGAGCTGGGCTTCGCGATGGTCCTCGTCTCCCACGACCTGGCCCTCGTCGGCGACCTGGCCCACCGGGTGGCGGTGATGTACGCGGGCCGCATCGCCGAGACCGGCGGGACCGACGCGCTGCTGACCGCACCCGCACACCACTACACCCGCGGCCTGCTCGGCTCGGTCGTCTCCCTGGAGGCCGGTGCCCGGCGGCTGCACCAGGTGCCCGGCGTCGTACCGGCGCCGCGCGGCTTCGGCGCAGGCTGCCGCTTCGCCTCGCGCTGTGCCGCCGCCACCGACGTGTGCCGCACCACCACGCCCGCCCTGGAGGAGCGGGGCACGAGCAGTGCACACGGCTTCGCCTGCCACCACCCCGCGGGGGACGGGGCGGACGAGCCGAGCCTGGAGGGGAGCACCCGATGATCCGTCTCGAGAACGTCCACGTCCGCCACCGGGCCCGCAGCGGCGGCCTCTTCCACCGGGACACGGTGTACGCACTGACCGACGTCTCCCTCCAGGTGCGGCGCGGGGAGATCCTCGGCCTGGTGGGCGAGTCGGGGTGCGGCAAGTCGACCCTGGCCCGGGTGCTGACAGGGCTGCAAAAGCCCTCCCAGGGCACGGTGACCTTCCGCGGCGAGAACCTGTGGGGACTGCCGGAGTCGCGGCGGCGCGGCGAGTTCGGCTCCTCGGTCGGCGTCGTCTTCCAGGACCCGTCCACGGCGCTCAACCCGCGGCTGTCCGTGCAGCGCATCCTGCGCGACCCGCTGGACGTCCACCGCAAGGGCACCCCCCAGCAGCGGGACGCGAGGGTGACCGAGCTTCTCGACCTCGTCGGCCTGCCCCCGCACACCCGCACCTCCCTGCCGGGACAGCTCTCCGGCGGCCAGCGGCAGCGCGTGGCCATCGCCCGCGCGCTGGCGCTGGAACCCGAGCTGATCGTGGCGGACGAGCCGACCAGCGCCCTGGACGTCTCCGTACGCGCCCAGGTCCTCAACCTCCTGGTGGACCTGCGCGAGAGGCTCGGCCTGGGCATGGTGTTCGTCTCGCACGACATCCAGACGGTGCGGTACCTCTCCGACCGGCTGGCCGTGCTCTACCTGGGCCGCGTCGTCGAGGAGGGCCCCTCGGCCGGCGTCACCGCCTCCCCCGCCCACCCCTACACCGAGGCGCTGCTCTCGGCGACCCCCAGCCTGCTGGAGACGACCGAGCGCATCGTGCTCAGCGGTCCCGTGCCGTCCGCCACGCACCCGCCGCGCGGCTGCCCCTTCAGCACCCGGTGCTGGAAGGCGGACGACGCCTGCACGGCGGCCTTCCCCGCTCAGTCTCTCGGTCAGGCCGGGCACCGGTGGCACTGCGTCCATCCGATGACGGGTGAGCCGGGCGCGGCCACCGGTGCGGGGCCCGCGCCCGCGGGTTCCGCGACCACTCTCACGAGGAGCAGCGAGTGAGCACCGCCGCCGCCGGCCCGTTCACGGGTGTCATCCCACCGGTCGTCACCCCGCTCACCGAGGAGGGCGCGGTCGACACCGCCTCGCTGGAGCGCCTGGTGGGCCACCTGATCGAGAGCGGCGTGTCGGGGCTGTTCGCGCTGGGCAGCTCGGGCGAGACCGCGTACCTGACCCACGAGCAGCAGGAGACCGTGCTGGAGACGGTGATCGGCGCGGCGGCCGGGCAGGTGCCCGTGCTGGCCGGGGCCATCGAGACCGCCACCTCGCGTGTCGTCGAGCGCGCCAGGGTCGCCCAGAAGGCGGGGGCGGCCGGGATCGTGGCCACCGCACCCTTCTACACCCGCACCCACGCGGGCGAACTCGCCCCGCACTTCCGGGCGGTGGCCGCCGCCCTCGAGGTGCCGCTGTTCGCCTACGACGTCCCGGTGTGCGTCCACACCAAGCTGGAGCCAGGGCTGCTGCTCCAGCTGGCCGCCGAGGGCGTACTGGCCGGTGTGAAGGACTCCAGCGGGGACGACGTCTCCTTCCGCAAGCTGCTGCTGGGCGCCCGCACCCTGGGCGGGCGCCGGGGCTTCTCCGCGCTGACCGGGCACGAGGTGGTCGTGGACGGCATGCTGCTGGCGGGCGCCGACGGCGTGGTGCCGGGCCTCGGCAACGTGGACCCGCGCGGTTACGTGCGGCTCTACGAGGCGGCCCGGCGCGGTGACTGGGCGACCGCGCGGGCCGAACAGGACCGGCTCGCGGCCCTGTTCGCGCTCGTCGACGCGGTCGAGCCGGGAACGGCCTCGGGCACCACCGCGGGGCTGGGCGGCTTCAAGACCGCACTCGCGCTCCTCGGGCTGATCGACACCCCCGCGGTCAGCGCCCCGATGCGCCCGCACACCCCCGCGGAGACCGCCCGCGTGCGCGCCTGCCTGGAGGGGGCAGGACTGCTGTGAGCCGCTCACCGAGCGGCGGCTGAGGCGCGTCAGGACACCACGTCGCGGACGAAACGCAGCGAGGCCTCGAACACGTCGTCCACCTCGCTCTCCTCGGCGCCGAACCAGCCGTGGTCGGCGCCGGGGACGAGGCGGAGGCGGGCGGAGCCGCCCGCCTGACGGAGCGCCGCCGCCAGGTCCTCGCTGTGCGAGGGGTCCACCATCGTGTCGGCCGCGCCGTGCGCCAGGAAGAACGGCGGGGCCTGCGCGTGTGCCTGCCGCAACGGGGACGCCGCGTGGGCGAGTCCGGGCACGTCGGCGGGCGCGCCACCCAGCAGGCGGGCCTCGGGGGTGTCGGGGCTCGCGGGCGAGAAGCCGCCCCGCGGAGCGGTGAGGTCGCTGGGCCCGTACCAGACGACGGCGCCGACCAGCGGCGGCCCGGCGGACGTCGGCCGCGGCTCGGAGCCTGCCGGTTGCGGCTCGGGGGGCGTAGGTCGCGGCTCGGAGCCTGCCGGTTGCGGCTCGGGGCGGGTCAGGGCCAGCAGCGAGGCGAGGTGCCCGCCCGCCGACTCCCCCCAGGCCACCGTCCGGCCCGTGTCGATCCCCAGTTCGGCCGAGCGCCGGGTCAGCCACCGCAGGGCGGCACGCAGGTCCTCCAGCGGGGCGGGGAAGGAGGCCTCGCCGCTGAGCCGGTAGTCGACGCAGGCGACCGCGCATCCGGCCGCCGCGATCCGGGCGAACGGCCCTGGCCGCCAGTCGCGGGTCCGCATCCCCAGGTCGTCGCGCCGCCCCCGCATCCACGCTCCCCCGTGCGCGTACAGCACCACGGGGGCGGGCTCCTTTCCCGACCCCTCCGCGGGCAGCCACAGGTCGAGCTCCAGCGGGCGCACCCGCTCGGGCAGGGCGTAGGGCACGCCGCGCAGCATCCGCACGCCGGCCTCCAGGGCCGCGGCGGGCGGCAGCGGGGCGACGTCCGGGTGCGGTGCCGGGATCGCCTTCAGCAAGGCGGGATCGAGGGGGGTCACGTCGTCCTCCACTGGTGGTCGGGCAGGAAGCGCACGTCGTACCGCTCGGGCACGGTGGCGAACGCGTGCGGCGCGGGAACGACCGGCTCGGGCGGCACACCGTGGCGCTCGGTGGGCGCCCCCATACTCTCGAAGAACCGCTCGAAGGTGCCGCCGGGGCCCGCCGCGACGCCGACGACCTGGCTGTGGTGCCGCTCCATGCGGTAGGCGTGCGGGCAGTTCTTCGGCACGAACCCGAAGTCGCCCGGCGTGAGCACCCGTTCGAGCTGCTCGCCCGCGGTGTCCTCGACGAACAGGCGGACCGCGCCCTGGGTGACGTAGAAGACCTCGTAGGTGTCCGCGTGGACGTGGGCGGGGATGAGATCGCCCTTGGGCCCCTCGACGGTGAAGAAGTTGAAGAGGTTCTCGGTCTGCTCGCCGCCCGCGTAGACGGTGATCAGGTCGCCGAAGAGGTGGGCGCGGTCGCCCTCGCCCTTCTCGATGACGTACGGCGTGCCCGGCTCGGCGGGGATGCGGGAGGCGGGGCGGYGGCGGGTGGCGTACTCGGCGGTCATGGGGGCCTCCGTGGGGGGAGTGCGCCAA